>JBDRNX010000045.1:0-2229 GCA_043810595.1 archaeon | reverse complement strand
CTGCTGGGGGCTTTTTGGAGGAAGGATGGAAAAAGATGAAACTCCTGAGAAGGCAATTGTAAGAGAAATCAAAGAGGAATTGGATTTTAAGTTAAAAAGTTTTCATTTATTTAGAAGATATGGGTCGGATAAGGAAAATGATTGGGAGAGATTTGTTTTTATATCTGATCTAGAGCATCCGGTTGAAAAATTAAGAGAAGTGCAGAAAGAAGGAAGTGATCTTGGATTGTTTTCTTATGAGGAGATTAAAAAGATGAATGTTGCAAAAGACCATGTTCCTATAATTGAGCATTTTTTTACGATGCATACTCTTAAGCAAAAACTTCTTAAAGGAAATGATGATGAATTTTAGGTATGCGGACGTGCCGGAGCGGTCAAACGGGACAGCCTCAAGAGCTGTTGGCTTAGTGCCTACGCAGGTTCGAACCCTGTCTCCCGCATTTAAACCACAAACTTTTTAAACCGTTTTTACAGAATATTTAAAGTTCTAAGATGAGAAGAACAGGTCCGACAAACATTCACTTGAAGAATCTCGTGAGAGATTTGAAGAAGTTGTCTAGTAAGGAAAAGGTTAATGTCTGGAACAGGCTCGCTGCTGAACTTTCAAAACCGACTAGGTCGAAGCGTGAGGTTAACCTTTTCACGGTAAGCTTGCATGCTAACGACGGTGAAACAGTTGTTGTTCCGGGCAAGGTTTTGGGTGAGGGTTTCATTGAAAAGCCTGTTACGGTTGCTGCTTTCAGTTTCTCAGAGTCCGCCAAGCAGAAGATTATTAAGGCTAAAGGGAAGGTGCTATCCATTAATGATCTTATGAAGTCTAACCCAAAGGGTAAGAACGTGAGGATTTTGGGATGATAGTTAACGCAGAGAATTTGGTTTTGGGAAGGCTTGCAAGTTTTGTTGCCAAGAAGGCTTTGCTGGGTGAGAAGATTGACATAGTTAACGTTGAGAAGGCCGTTGTTTCTGGCGGCAGGCTGCAGAGCCTGGAGCTTTACAGGAAGAAGAAGGTTCGCGGTTATGCTTTGCATGGTCCTTACTTCCCTCGTGATCCTTTGAGGATTGTTAAGCGCACGATTAGGGGTATGCTTCCTTACAAGCAGGAAAAAGGTAAGCTTGCTTTCAAAAGGATAACCTGTCACGTAGGAATTCCAAAGGAGTTTGAGGGCAAAAAATTAGAAACGATAAAAGATGCTGACGCTTCAAAGATTTACAGGACAAAGTTTATAACCATTGCAGAGATTTCAAAACATCTGGGTCATAAAAGATGAAGAAGGTAGTTCACGTTTCGGGAAAGAGAAAGCATGCCGTAGCTCGTGCTACCTTGAAGCCGGGAAAAGGTATTGTCAGGATTAATAGCATGTTGCTCGATCATTATCAGCCTGCTTTGGCTCGTTACAAAATCCAGGAGGCTTTGCAGCTTGCTGGCGATGCTGCCAAGAAGGTTAACATTCACGTTACTGTTTTCGGTGGTGGTTGGCAGGCTCAGGGTGAAGCTGCCCGGCTTGCTATCGCTCGCTCACTTGTTGAGTTTACTGGCAGCAAGGAGTTGAGGCAGAATTATCTTGATTACGATAAGCATCTTTTAATACAAGATAGTAGGCGTAACGAACCTCATAAACCGAATGATTCTAAGCCAAGAAAAAAGAGGGCCAAGAGCTACAGATGAACCGGAATGTTTATTCTAAAGAATTGGCTGATGATATTTTTAACAGGTTTCATGATAAGGGTTGGAATTTTTACAAGTCAGAGAGGTTAACAGAAAAGGGCAATCCTGTTGTGACTGTGAGTAAAGGTTTAGTAGATAAGCTCGAGCAGGATGTTAGGTATGTTCTTCTTCCAGCAGCTACTAATCCAACGAGTTACGAGGAGGTTATGAACGCTCTTGATGATCTCTCAAAGAAGCTTAACCGTGAGCTTCCTACGATTACAGTTCTCGCTCAAAAGTTGCCTTTGTCGGGTTTGACCCTAGGTCAGAACGCTGTGAAGTTGCACACCCCTTCAGGGGATCATGTTTCTTATAGTGCACTTCTTGATTCTTTGGATAGCATAATCCAAACAAAGTAAGATTATATTTTTCTTTTCCAGATATCTTTTTTCTTTTCTTGAGTCACTGGTTTTTCTACTGGTGTTTCCTTTATTTGCTTTTTTCTTCTTTTCTTCCTTTCTGGTGTTAGCCTTCCAAGCATCATCTTTTTTCTTCCGGGCAGTATTATCAGCAGCACTATTACT
>JBDRNX010000044.1:0-24415 GCA_043810595.1 archaeon | reverse complement strand
ATAAAGAGAATAAAAACAGAAAAAGACATAGTAGCAGTGATAGACATATCGAGAAAAGGAATAAGACCCGGCGAGATAGGACTTTTTGAGGAAACAGTAAAGAAGCTAGACGTTGCAGAATGCACACACGTAGAAGTGGAGGAAACAGAGAGACCAAAATCACTGGACCTCATAAGAAAAAAACTAGACGGAGCAACACTAACAAAAGAAGAACTAGACACCATAGTAGACGACATCCTTGAAAATAACCTAAGCGAGACAGAAATAACATACTTCGTAGCAGCAGCATACACAAAAGGCATGAACCTGCTAGAAGCAACACAACTAACGCAGGCAATAGCAAGCAGGGGATACAAAATCAGGCTAGACAGAAAAATAGTCCTAGACAAACACTGCGCTGGCGGCGTACCTGGAAATAGAACAACCATGATAATAGTGCCGATAATAGCATCACTCGGCTACACAATACCAAAAACAAGCTCCAGAGCGATAACATCGGCATCAGGAACTGCAGACACCATGGAAGTTCTAGCACCAGTGTGCATAAGCCACGAAAGAATAATCAAAACCATAAAAGAAACAAACGCGTGCATAATATGGGAAGCAGCACTAAACCCAATGGGAGTAGACGAGCTGTTCATAAAAATAAGACACCCCCTAAGCATAGATCCAGAAGGGCTTCTCTTAGCGAGCATAATGGCAAAGAAAAAAGCAGTGGGAGCAACCCACGTCCTGATAGACTTACCATACGGAGAAGGAGCAAAAACAACCCTGAAAGAAGCAAAAAAACTCAGAAAAAAATTCATCAAAATAGCCAAACATCTGGGCATGAAATTAAAAGTGATTCTAACAGACGGCTCACAACCAATAGGGAATGGAGTAGGACCAGCATGGGAGGCAAAAGACGTCCTATCTGTACTGCAGGGAGCGGGACCAAACGACCTAAGAGACAAGTCAATAATGCTTGCAACCGAACTTCTTAAGATGGCAGGACTCAAAAATGCGGAAGAAAAAGTAAGGGAAACGATAGAATCAGGAGCAGCATACCAAAAAATGCTAGACATAATACAAGCACAGGGAGGAAGCAGGAACATAAAACTTCCAAAACCAAAATACTTCACACAGATAAAATCAAACAAAAAAGGAACCGTAACAAGAATAGACAACCAAGTCATAGCAAAGATAGCAAGAGTGGCAGGAGCACCAAAAGACAAAGCAGCAGGACTATACCTAAGAGTGCACAACGGAACAAAAATAAGACAGGGAAAAGAGCTATTCACGATATATGCGGAAAACAAGAAAAGACTCGACTATGCAAAGAAATTTGCAGAAAAACACGAGGTAATACACATAACATGATACTCACAAGAAACGAAATACTTAAAGAAATAAGCAGGGGAAGGATAAAGATAAACCCCTTCAACAAAAACCAAGTAGGGCCAGCATCGATAGACCTGACGCTAGACAACGAATTCAGGGTGTTCAAGAGAAGACTTTTCCCCTACAAGGTGGATGACAAATCAGACTTCGAAAAAGTAACCAGAAAAAGAAAAGCAAAAAAATACATAATACTGCACCCCGGAGAATTCGTACTGGGAATAACAAAAGAAAAAATAACACTACCAGAGAACATATGCGGATGGCTATCCGGAAGATCGAAGTTTGCAAGACTAGGGGTTTCTGTACACATAACAGCAAACTTCATACAACCAGGGATAAACAACAAACAAGTGCTTGAAATAAAAAACGTAAGCCACCTCCCCCTAAAACTCCAAGTAGGAACGAGAATAGTCCAAATAATTTTAGAAAGAACTGAAGGCGGGTCAAAATACACAGGAAGATTTTCTAAACAAGAACATATATAATAAAAAGAAGTAATAATTATAAACAAATAAAAAAGAAATTCTCGAACATGAAAAATGTAGGTGTAATAGGAACAGGCTACGTAGGACTAACGCACGGAACAATACTAGCAGAGAAGGGGAACAGGGTAATATGCTACGACATAGACAAACAAAAAGTTGAAGACCTAAAAAAAGGCGGGATGCCAATATACGAGCCTGGGCTTGAGGAGTTGGTGAGAAAAAATTACGGAAAAAGAAAGCTTAAATTTACGGCAGACCCACTCTACTGTATATCCAATTCTGACGTACTTTTCATATGCGTGAATACCCCTCCAAAACAAGAAACTGGTAGGTTTAGAAAAGCAGACCTCTCATACGTTGAAAACGCAGCAAGAATGATAGCCCAAACCATGAAAGGCTACAAGGTAATAGTTGACAAAAGCACAGTCCCGGTACTCACAGGAGAAAAAGTCTGCGAAACTATGATCAAATCAGGAACACTATACGAATTTGATGTCGTTTCAAACCCAGAATTCCTAAGAGAAGGAAAAGCTGTCGAAGACTCACTAAACCCCAACAGGATAGTAATAGGGGTTTTGAAAGATGAAAAAAAGAGGCTACTAAAACGACCTCTAAAAGAGATGAGGGAATTATACCACAACTTCAACACACAGATTTTAGAAACTGACATATGGAGTGCAGAACTAATAAAACTTGCATCAAATGCTTACTTGGCCGAAGGGGTGTCATTCATAAACCTGATAGCAGGACTTTGTGCGGCAACCGGAGGGGATGTAACACAAGTAGCTGAGGGCATGAGGCTGGATAAGAGGATAGGGAAGTACGCCTTTCTAAACGCAGGCCTAGGCTTTGGTGGTTCATGCTTCCAAAAAGACATAGAAAACCTATACAACATATTCCTCGAAAAAAACATCGATGCGGAACTATTCAAACAAATAGTCGAAGTCAACAAAGCACAGAGAATGTATTTCGTAAAAATAATAGAAGAAGGATTATGGACGTTGAAAAACAAAAAAATAGCAGCTTTAGGATTATCGTTCAAACCAGACACTGACGACATGAGAGAAGCACCATCCGTAGACATAATAAACAAGTTAGTAGAAGAAGGAGCAAATATAAACGTTTATGACCCAAAAGCAATGAAAAACGCCAAACAACATTTCAAAGATAAAGTCACCTACTGCAAAAACCTGGAAGAAACAGTAAAAGGAAGCGACGCGATAGTGCTGATGACAGAATGGGACGAATTCAAAAAAATGAACCTCAAAAAAATAAAAAGAATGATGAATGAACCGGCACACTTTTTTGACGGAAGGAACGTATTTGAACCAGAAAAGATGAGCAAGGAGGGATTCTACTACTACAGCATTGGAAGACCGCACATAAAGCCAAAGAACAACAAAAATGAAAAACATTAGAAGCCTAGTAACAGGAGGAGCAGGTTTTCTTGGAAGCCATCTGTGCGATTACTTAATAGGGGAAGGGAAGAGGGTTGTATGCTTGGATAACCTTTACACGGGAAGAGAAGAAAACATAGACCACTTGAAGAGCAATCCAAGGTTCAAATGGGAGGAACATGACCTGACAAAGGAGATAAGACTGGAAGTAGATGAGATATACAACTTAGCATGTCCAGCATCCCCAATACAATACCAAAGAAACCCTATCAACACGAGGAAGATGGGTTCTTACGCAGTGATGCATATGCTGGGACTGGCAAAAAGAACAAAAGCAAGATTCCTGCAAGCATCAACATCAGAAGTGTACGGAAATCCAACAATACACCCCCAGCCAGAAACGTACTGGGGTAATGTAAATCCTTTGGGACCTCGCAGCTGTTACGACGAAGGAAAGAGATTTGCTGAAGGACTCGTGATGGATTACCACGAGGAACACAAACTAGACACAAAAATAGTAAGGATATTCAACACATACGGATCCAGGATGAACATAGACGATGGGAGAGTCATATCCAACTTCATCGTACAAGCACTCAAAGGAAGACCCATTACAGTATACGGAGAAGGGAAACAAACAAGAAGCTTCTGTTACGTAGACGACCTGATAGAAGGCATATACAGAGTAATGCAATTACGCCCCACAAAAGACAACCACATGCCAATAAACCTTGGGAACCCCGAAGAAAAAACCATACTAGAAATTGCTGAAACAATCAAAGAGATGACAGGATCAAAATCAAAGATAGTTTTCAAAGGTTTGCCACAAGACGACCCGGAAAGGAGATGCCCAGACATAACCAGGGCAAAAAACCTCATAGGATGGCAACCAAAAACAAACCTGAGAAAAGGACTGGAAAAAACAATAGAATGGTTTGAAAAAGAGCTCAGTACCTCTTATCGTTCCAGATAGGATCGACAATCTTCTTAAAGTTCTCAGAATAATCATCAAGGAAACTAACTATCTTCTCATCCTTAATTATAGAATCACTACCAGGGTGGGTGGGGTAAGCCTGGTACTTACTACAAACATGCCTCATGATTTTTGGGTTATCGATAACCATACAAGGCCTTAAGTGGTTATCAGAACAAGGCTGATTTGCCCTTATATCCTTGAAAAAATCAGAATTCAAAATCTCTTTCAAAGACTTGTTCTTAACATTATCAACAGCGAAGTGAACGAAAACGCAAGGCTCAACGTCACCCCTACTCGTAATGTGGAAATACATATGACCGCCAGCCATGCAACCTTTGACGTAAGGACCGTCGTTCCAGAAATCAGCAACGAAGATAGGTTTATTCTTCCTCAATTCCTTGAGTTTGACCCTAAACTGATTTCTTTGCGCAGGAGTCATCATCAGCTCAACGTTAGGATCCCTGCCTATGGGTATGTACTGGAAGTACCAGCCGAAGAAACAACCCTTATTCATAACAAAATCAAGGAATTCCTCACTGCACAGAACATCAGCGTTACGCCTCGTCGGAACAGCAGAGAACCCGAACAAAACACCATACTCTTTCAAATTATCCATGGCTTTACCAACCCTGCTGAAAATACCTTTGCCACGCCTGAAATCTGTTTCGTTCTCAAAACCCTCCACGCTGAGGGCAAGAGCAACGTTACCAAGTTCAGAAAGCTTCTTAGCAACGTCATTAGTAATGAGGGTACTGTTAGTGTAAACCTGGAAGTACATGTCATTATGCTTCTCAAACAACCTAAACAAGTCATCCTTCCTGATGAAAGGCTCACCGCCAGAAATTGTTACGAAGTAAATACCTATCTCCTTAGCTTCATTCATCAAACGATCCATCAAGTCATAGCTAAGTTCCTCTTTCTCATACTTACCAGCGTAACACCCCTCACACCTCAAATTACATTGCATAGTAGGACTCATAACAAAAAAGTAAGGAGGACTGAAACCGTAACTTGACACGAACTGCTCCTTCCTCTCTTTATTCATGAATAGACCATTAACAAAAAAATTCTCAACAAGCTTTTCCCTACCTTGTGGAGAGAGATAATTGTAAAGCTTCTTAACAATAATCATGCTTGGATGATTTGTCTCAATCATCTTCCTCAATGCAATTATAGCAGTCCTGTGATTCTTACTGAACTTCCTCTTAGAATCGATAAACAGAATGAAATCGATAAACCTAAGCATGTTAGCTTTAGACATCTTAGGGGCTGTTAAAATAAGCTTGGTAAGAAGTTTCTGCTTAGCATTGTCCAACGTCTGTTGAGTATAAGCTTTAGTCTTGTTAACAAGCTGATTCATTCTACCCCCTGTTAATAATATGTTATAATACATGTTATTATTTGTATTTAAATTTTTGTTTTTTTTGGAAAAAGTATTCTTAATAACAGACTTTGGGTTTCTTATAACACTATCATACTTACCTGATGCTGGCCAAAACATCATTAATCTTATCATAAAAATCTTGGAATTCAGGAAAAGGAACATTAAGCACCTGTGGAACATACTCCTTCACCTTATCAACAAGATCCGGACCACCACCTGTCAACACAAGAGCAGGAACCTTAACTGTTTCAGAATAATTTTTCAAAAAAGGTAGGTAACCATTAGCGTTGCAAATAAGTACTATATCAGGCTTAGAATCCAAAACCTTTTTGATGACAGGTGTTTTATCATTAATAAGAGGGCTTTCATGCCTATAACAAACCTCGTGACCCCCTACTTTTAATATCTTACACATGAGAGGAACGATATCATTCTCCAACCCCTCAACCGCGATTCTTGCCATTTTTACCTCATTAAACTACCAAAAAGCTCTATTTTAGGTATATAAACCTTTCTATTTGTGACTACTGATAAGTAATTATAAATTTAGCCCTCTAACTTAACCGAAAACTATATAAAACGGGCTTTTCGAGAGTATGATAAAATGGCAGAAAAAATAGAAATCTTAGTTGAAGGCGGAAAAGCAACACCTGCCCCGCCACTTGGGCCGAAACTTGGTGAGATGAAAATGAACGTAAGCCAAGTAATCATGGAAATAAACAAGAAAACAGAAGACTTCAAAGGCATGAAGGTACCTGTCATAATAGAAATAAACAAAGACAAAACCTACACAATAACAGTTGGAACACCACCAACATCACAGCTCATAAAAAAAGAACTTGAAATAGAACTGGGCTCAGGAGAGCCTAACAAGATCAAGGTGGCAAACGCCTCCATAGAGCAGATAATAAAAGTAGCCAAGATGAAACAAGACAGCATGTTCGCCAAAGACCTAAAATCAGCAGTCAAAACAGTAGTCGGTTCCTTAGATTCGATGGGAGTCCTGGTAGAGGGAAAAGAGCCCAGAGAGATAATAAAAGAGATAAACGCTGGAAAATACGACAAAGAGATAAAGGAAGGGAAGACAGAGATGGCCCCTGAAAAGGCAGCAGAGTTCAAAGCAATGACCAAAGACCTGCAGGAAAAGGCAAAGAGAGAACTCGAAAAGAAGAAGGAAGCAGCTGCAGCACCAGCGCCAGCAGCCGAAGGCGAGAAAAAAGAGGAAGAGGAATAAGTTTTATAAACCCCAAAAAACTGACCTTATAATCATTATGGGGCTGTGGTGTAGCTTGGTTCAGCACTTCAGGTTTGGGACCTGACAACCCCGGTTCAAAATGCTCAAAGGGGCAAACCCTAAGAATGAAAGTCCGGGCAGCCCCATGAAAACACACAAAGATGGCAACTAAGAAAGTATTCACAACAGGAAGATTCGGTGTAAGATACGGAAAGAAAATAAGACAAAAGGTCATAGACATAGAAAAAAAGCAGAAGGGATGGCACAAATGCCCATACTGCAGGAAGCTAAAAGTAAAGAGAGTTTCTAAGGGCATATGGCAATGCAGAATCTGCGATGCCAAGTTCACAGGTAGGGCCTACGAGGTGTAAAATGAAATCATACAAATGCTTCGATTGTGACAATATAGTCAAGATGGAGTACCTGAGAAAGAAAGTCAGGTGCCCGAAATGCGGAAGCAGGATACTCTACAAACAGAGGTCTGCAGAAGCAAAGGTAAAAGCGAGGTAAAAATGCAACTAAATAAAGAAACAGAGGAAAAGATAGCTCAACTACAACTCATGGAACAGAACATGCAAAACGTCATAATACAAAAGCAAGCATTCCAGACACAGCTATTCGAGATAGACAACGCCCTAAATGAACTGGAAAAGACAAAAGACGAGACCTACAAGATAGTAGGACCCATAATGGTATCCATAAACAAAAAAGACCTAAAAGATGATCTTCAATCAAAGAAAGAAGTAATAGAATTGAGGATAAAAAACCTTGAAAAACAGGAAAAAAAGATCAAGGAAGAGGCCACACAGCTTCAAAGCGACGTGATGAAAAAGCTAAAACAAAAGGGGGGTGGGGTCTGATGCCAGAACAAATGCAAGAAGTGATACAGCTCCTGTGCGTGATAGAGGAAGACCACAGCGTACCAAAAAACATAAGATGCCGAATAAAAACAGCCATAGACGTGCTGTCAGAAGAGAAGATACAACCTGGTGTTAGAGCAAGCAAAGCCATAGAAGAGCTGGGAGCCGCATCAGATGAAACCAATCTGCCAATATACACTAGAACACAGATATGGCAGGTAGTTAGCCTATTAGAGAGTGCTAAATAAAATATGGATTATAGAAATCTTTATATATCTGTGCCAATATAATTTAAAAAAAGAAAACGGAGGTCGAACTACGATGATGAGAGACGCGTTCTACAAGATTAAGGAGAAAATACTTAGGGGCACCAGTTTCGACGATGAATATCCAGATGAATTTGGGGAAGATTACCTAGAAATTGACACCGAGAAACTCGGAAAAACATCGAAAGCAAAGATCCTAATCAGACCTTTTATAATAAAGGAATTCGAAGACGTAAAGGCAGCACTAGACGCTCTAAGAGAGGGGTATACCATAGCGCTAATAAACATAAGACCTCTGAAAGACAAAGACATCATAGAGCTGAAGAGAGCTGTGAACAAGCTTAAGAAGACTTGTGATGCCATAAACGGGGACATAGCAGGATTCTCAGAAGACTGGATTGTGGTTACACCATCATTCGCACAGGTATTCAGGGGCGAACCGCCATCACAACCAAAAAACCCAGAAACCAAATAAAGCTTTTTCTATAGAACTTTTTTTTATATAACCAATTAAGCAAAAAACTTAAAAAGATTAAAATTTCATAATACCTCGATGAAAGAGAAGAAAAAGGGGTATATAATAGAGTTAAAAGACGTCTGGAAGATCTACAAGATGGATGCCGTCGAAGTTCCAGCACTTCGAGGCGTAACCATGCAAATAAAAAGGGGAGAATTCTTCGTCGTTCTAGGACCAAGCGGATCTGGAAAATCAACATTACTAAATGCAATAGGATGCCTCGACACACCAAGTAAAGGAACGATATACCTAGATGGACAAGACATATCCAAACTTGAAGAATCAGACCTTGCACAGATAAGGGGAAAGAAAATAGGATTTGTATTCCAAACATTCAACCTCATACCAAGCCTAACAGCACTCGAAAACGTCGCACTACCCATGACATTCCAACGGGTAGAAAGAGAAAAAAGAGTAACAAGGTCCAAGATGCTTCTTGAAAAAGTCGGTTTGGGCCATAGAATAAACTTCAGACCGGGACAACTAAGCGGGGGAGAAAGGCAGAGAGTAGCAATAGCAAGAGCGTTAGTTAACAATCCTGATGTAATCCTTGCAGACGAGCCAACAGGAAACCTCGACACAAAAACAGGCAACGAAATAATGCAGGTACTTGTACAACTAAATAAAGAAGGAAAGACCATAATAATGATCACACACGAAATACACTTAGCCAAACAAGCCCAGCGGGTATGCTTCCTAAAAGACGGAATGTGCACCGGTAACGTAGCAGACGGAATGCTTAAGGAGGTATATTACAAATGAAAAAAATAATCCTACTAGCGATATTTATACTATGTGCAACTTTCGCAAGTGCAATAACACAGTACTACCCAGAAGAAAACCTAAGCAGAACAGAAACCTACATCATAGATTCACCTATTGTGAAAGTAACACAGCTGAAATACGAACCATATCCCGTTGAGCCTGGAACATACTTCACAGCATGGATAAGAATAGACAACATAGCAGACGAGGACGCAGAAAACGTAAGAGTAGAAGTAATGGACACCTACCCATTCAAAGTAGACGGAGAAAGGGTAAAAACGATAGGCAAGCTAGGAAGCAGACAATCTGCAGTACTATACTTTGAGAAAATAAGGGTGGACGAAAACGCAATAGAGGGAGACAACGAACTAGAAGTAAAAATAAACATGGGCGGAGGATATGCAAACACATATTCAACACAAAAACTTAAAATAAGAGTACAGGTGGTAGAGCCCTTACTCTCAATAACAGTAGCATCAACACCAGAAAAAATACCACAAGGAGGAATGTCCAACGTAAGCATAGAAGTACAAAACCTGGACAACTCACTAATTAAAGATATCAACATCAAACTAGTGCTGCCAGCATCATTCATACCAGTAGGCTCAACATCAGAAAAGAAGATACAGAGACTTAATGCAGGCGAAACAAGCAAGATAGACTACAACATAATGTCGCTTGCTGACACAGAAGCAAAGCCATACCAGATAGAACTGGACGTCTCATATTCTGACGAGATAGGAACAAGGTACAGCAAGAATGAAACCGTAGGGCTGATGGTAGGAGCAGAACCTTCCTACACACTGAACCTAGAAAAATCAGACACGTTACAAGCAGGAAAAACAGGAAAAATAACAATAAGCATCTCAAACACAGGGCCGTCACAACTAAAATTCCTAACGCTGGAGGTATTATCAACAGATGACTACACTGTGATATCAAACGCAAAATCATACCTCGGAAACCTTGACCCAGACGATTTCGAAACGGCAGAATTCAACATCTATGCAAGAAAGACAGGTAACATACCAATAAAAATCAAACTAGAATACAAGGACAGCTACAACAACCAGAAAACAGAATACGGAGACGTGAACCTGAAAGTGTACTCATCATTCGAACTCAGAAAATACGGCTTATCAACACAAGGCAACACCTTACTAACATTCATACTCTACATATTAATAGCAATCTTTGCTTACCTCACATTCAAAGAGTGGAGAAAAGAAAGAGATCTTGGAAAGGCTATGAAGAACGCCCTCAAGAGAATGATACTCGGACTTGTGAGATTCATAAAGTCACTGAGGTGGAGCAACCTTAAGAGGATACCCAGGAAGATAAGACTGTTTCTACAACAATGATAGTCGATTACCTGAGGTTTGCTATTGACAGCATAGGTCACAGAAAACTTAGGTCGTGGCTAACCATAATAGGGATAATCATAGGTGTGGGGGCGATAATTGCTTTAATAACTATTTCTCAAGGACTGCAAAATGCTATCGAGGAACAATTTGCACAGGTAGGGTCAAACAGGATATACGTAGCACCCAAAGGATTCACAGGAACAGGGATGTTTGAAGGGCTAACAAGAAAAGACGTAGACGTAATTAAAGGTATGACCGAAGTGGAATGGGTTAACCCCTACCTCTTATTCTCAGACGAAGTAACGTACTCAAGAGAATCACAGTTCATACAACAAATAGCAGCTTTGCCAGCAGAAGACATAGACAAGAAGTTTGCAGATACAGGGGTGTCTATGGCAGATGGAAGGGCTTTTGCCAACGGAGAAAAAGGAGTAGTCATGGTGGGGTACAGGTTTGCGAAAGACAAATTCAAAAAAGAAGTAAGCGTAAACAGCAAAATAACCATAAGAGAAGAAAAATTCAAGGTTGTAGGAATACTTGATGAGATAGGAAATTCCCAGGACGACAACATGGTCATGCTAACAGAGGAAGACGCCAGGAGAATATACGAAAAACCAGACGAAGTGAACATGATAGAGGTCAAAATAATCAAGGGGGTTGACATCAATTTTGTTGGTGAAAAAATAAAAACAACCCTAGAAAGAGCAAGGGACGATGACAATTTTGAAGTTATGACCCCTGAGCAGATATTAGAACAGATAGGAAGCCTGCTTGGAATAGTCCAACTGATATTAGGGGCCATAGCAGCAATAAGCCTAATAGTGGGGGCGGTAGGAATCAGCAACTCCATGTACACAAACGTCCTCGAAAGAACTAGAGAAATAGGTGTAATGAAATCTGTAGGGGCAAAAAACATAGATGTAATGCTCCTATTCCTCGTAGAAGCAGGAATAATAGGTCTGCTCGGAGGGATAATTGGAGCGATATTTGGAAGCTTGATAGCGCTGGCAACAGGAGCGGTAGCAGAAGCCCAAGGATTCGGACTTTTAAAAATAATAATAGACTACAAAGTGATAATCTTTGCCGTGATGTTTGCCACGGTGATAGGAATGGCAGCAGGTGTATTTCCAGCAAGGCAAGCAGCAAAACTAAAACCTGCAGAAAGCTTAAGGTACTGAAAATGATACAAGAATACTTCAAGCTAAGCATGAGCCACATGAAAATAAGAAAGCTCAGAGCAACCCTAACGATGCTTGGGATAATCATAGGGATAGCAGCAATAGTAGCGCTGATAACAATCTCTCAAGGACTTGAAAACGCTGTTCTGGACCAATTTGAAAAAAGAGGGAAAAACGATATAAGGGTATTGCCGAAAGGCCTGACAGGAGCGCCGGCAGCATCAACCATACTGACAACAAAAGATGTTAAAACATTAGAAGGCATAGTTGGAGTTGACTATGTTTTTGAGATGATAATAGCGACAGCAACTATCGAATACGGCAACGAAAAAAGATTCAGCCAAATACTAAACTATCCTGCTGACTTGCTTTCTACTGTGCTGGAAGATCAAGACCTAAAAATAGAACAGGGAAGGGTATTCAAAAGCGGAGAAAAAGACGGTGTCATAATAGGAAATAAAGTGGCAGAGGACATGTTCTCAAAGGAAATAAAGCTGAGGAATAACATAGTAATCAACGGAAAGAAATTCAGGGTAGTAGGCATACTTGAAAGCCTTGGAGAGGGAACCTTCGACAACGCGATAATAATCCCCCTCGAAACAGGGAGGGAATTGTTCAACAAACCAAAAGAACTAAGCGGAATACTGATCCACTTCCAAGAGGGGGTAGACATAGAAAAAGCAGGTGAAGAGGTCAGAACAAAACTAAAAAGAGCAAGAGACAACGAAAACTTCGATGTGTTCACACCGCAAGAACTTATGAGACAAATAAACACGATACTTGGAGTAATCCAGATTGTTTTAGGAGGGATAGCAGGAATAAGCCTTGTCGTAGGAGGGGTAGGAATAATGAACGCCATGTACACGAGCGTAATGGAAAGAACGAGAGAAATAGGAGTGATGAAAGCAGTTGGAGCAAGGAACTCAGACGTACTAACAATGTTCCTAATAGAATCAGGACTCATGGGACTCTTCGGAGGGCTAATGGGGGTGATACTTGGAACAGGAGTAGCATTCGCATTCGGGAAAATAGCATCACAACTAGGATTTGGATTACTACTGATAAGGATAGAATGGCAACTACTAATATTTGCTCTTTTATTCGCATTTTTTGTAGGAGTGATATCAGGAACTTTACCAGCTTTCAGGGCGGCAAGACTTAAGCCGGTCGATGCTTTACGGTACGAATAACGTTAGAAAGTTTTAAATATTAACGAATGAACTTTCATAAAAAAGGTGTGTGGTGAATGGAAGACATAGCATGGTTCAAAGAACTTTCTAAAAAAGACATACCCATAGTAGGAGGGAAAGGAGCAAACCTGGGAGAGATGTACAACTCAGGACTGCCAATACCGCCTGGCTTTTCAGTAACAGCAGAAGCATTCAGAAAATTCATAACAGGCACAAAAATAGACAAACAAATATTCAAAATTCTTGAGAGCACAAACGTCGACGACAACGATCAGCTGGATAACGCAGCTATGAATGCACAAAAACTAATACTAGGTGCGCAAATGCAGAAAGAACTCAGAGAAGAGATCAAAGAAGCCTACGAAAACCTAAACGTCAGCGAAGACTTTGTAAGAGCAGGAGGACATGCACTGGACATAATAAAAAGTGGCAGAGAACAAGCCTTTGTAGCAGTAAGAAGCTCAGCAACAGCAGAAGACTTGCCTAACGCGTCATTTGCGGGGCAACAAGCAACATACCTAAACATAAGGGGAACAGAAAACCTCATAAAAGCAGTACAGAAATGCTGGGCATCACTATACACCCCGAGAGCTATATACTACAGGGTTAAGAACAACTTCCCACACGATAAAGTCCTCATAGCAGTAATAGTACAAAAGATGATACAGTCAGAAAAATCTGGCGTCATGTTCTCAATAAATCCCGCAACAAACAACGAAAACGAGATAGTGGTAGAGACCGGATGGGGTTTAGGCGAGGCTGTGGTATCAGGCGCAATAAGCCCGGACCAATACATAATAGACAAAGAAACACTCCAGCTCAAGGACAAGATAATAAGGGAACAGACGTGGATGTATGACCTTGATTCGGTAGCAGGACACACGGTAAAGAAAAACGTGCCGGAATACAAAAAGAAAAAACAAAAACTCAGCGAGGTAGAAATAAAAAAACTAGCAGAACTATCAGTAAAAATAGAGCAACACTACGGAAATGCGCAAGACATGGAGTATGCTATAGAGGGAAGCAAGATATACATCGTACAGTCAAGGCCCGTGACAACACTCAAAAAGGTACACGTAGACGAGCAAGAAGAAAGTCAGGCAGAAGTACTTGTAACAGGATTAGGAGCAAGCCCAGGGATAGGAGCAGGGCCTGTAAGGATAATAAGCGGGATGGAGGAGCTCGGAAAAATACAGAAAGGAGATGTCCTTGTAACCAGGATGACAAATCCTGATATGGTACCAGCGATGGAAAGAGCGGTAGCTATAGTAACTGACGCTGGCGGAACCACGTGTCATGCAGCCATAGTAAGCAGAGAGATGGGCATACCATGCGTCGTGGGAACTGAAAAAGCAACACAAGTTCTTAAAGAAGACCAAGTCATAAGCGTGAACGGAAGCACAGGCAAGGTATACAAGGGAAAAATAAAAACAGAAGAAAAAAAAGAAACACAAGAAGAAAGAAAAGGAGAATACACGGAACCACAAGCAGCTACAGTGACAGAGATAAAAGTGATAATGGACTTACCTCAATTCGCAGAGAGGGCAGCAGCCACGGGAGCAGATGGGGTGGGATTACTGAGGAACAACCTAATGCTTGCAAAACACGGCGAACACCCAAGCCACATGATAAAAACAGGAAAAAAAGAGCAGCTCATACAAATAATAGCAGAAGACGTAAGCAAAATAGCCGAAGCATTCAAGGACAAACCGGTATGGTACAGGACATTTGATGCGCCCACAGACGAATACAGAGGCCTCAAAGGGGGAGAAGACGAACCAGTGGAACAGAACCCCATGATGGGTTGGAGAAGCATAAGAAGAGGCCTCGATGAGATAGAACTACTAAAGGCAGAATTCGAGGCAATAAAAAGGATACATGACAAGGGACTAACAAACGTAGGCATAATGATACCACTCGTAATCAGCGTGGATGAAATAAGAAAATCAAAAGAACTGCTTAGAGAGGCAGGCCTAGAGCCGCAAGAAAACATAGACTTTGGGGTGATGATAGAAACTCCAGCAGCAGTACAAATCATAAAGGAGATATGTAAAGAAGGCATAGACTTCATAAGCTTCGGAACAAACGACCTGACACAATTCACCCTGGCAGTGGACAGGGACAACGCCAAAGTGCAGAAGCTGTACAACGAAAAACACCCAGCAGTACTCAGGCAGATAAAAAAGGTGATAGACACCTGCAAAAGATACAACGTAGAAACGAGCATATGCGGACAGGCAGGATCAGACCCGGAGATGGCAGAAATACTTGTAAAAATGGGGATAGACAGCATAACAGCAAACGTAGACGCAGTACACAAAATAAGGGGTATAGTTGCTAAGATAGAGAAAAAACTACTTCTAAGCGCAGCAAGAAAAGAATTCAAAATCTAGCTTCTTAGAGCCTAGAAAAGCCGAATTTTAAGGGCTGGGAAGGCCAAAAAACAGCGAAAGATTTATATACTAGTTATTACTAATAGATAGTAACAAATATCGTTTAAGGAGGTGTTCAAAATGAAAGACGAAAAAAATACTCAAATTAAGTCATATGAATTACCACAATTCAAAAGAGAATCGATATTAGATAAGTTACCATCTTACTTAGTTGATAATTACGGAAACGTAATTAGGCTTAAGAAGAGTTTAAACGAGAAGGTAAACCAGCTATACTTCAATAAATTGAACTAAGGGGGACAAAATGATAATTTTCAACAAACAAAAAAGAATAGAGAACCTTGCAAGAGAGATCGAAGATCTCGAAACAAAAGAAGGGTTTTTGAAAGACATAGTTAGGGATGGCATTTTTGGTAGGTGCGCAACTGATCAAGGTATAAAGGAGATGGCAATAGCTTCAAAACCTGAATTGTATCAAACAAGAAAACAACTTACAAGCAAAAGAGATAGACTATACCAACTTTCACAAAAAGTTAACGGCTATGCTGTCATAAGATCATAAAACCGAAAGGTTTAAATACCATAATAACTACTAATAAGTAACAAAATAACAAATAATATTAACCCGTTATGCTTACAAAAACAAGGAGAAAAAATGGCAAATAATGATAAAGAAAAACCAAAGGCAATGAAATTGTCTGAAATAGTCAAACAACTTGCTGATATTGACGCTAAAACAGCTGATCCTAAAACTATCCGTGACGAATACCTGAAAGAGGGTCTTGGAATGGGTGCGCTTTCAGCTGGCAGCGCAGTAGGAACTTACAAGTCTGCTTTGGAAGCTGCTGAAACAGAACAAGAACGTGCAGCTGCACTAGTTGAATACCAGAAAACTGTTGGCCAAAGAGTAATACCAAGTGCTATAATGGCAAAAAACAGTGCAAAACATATAGACTACCTCGACAACGTGCTAGAACTTGACGTGGCTGATAACGAATTAATGACTGTTTCAATTGGTCAAGAATACTTTAACATACTAAGTGGAAGAAGGAAGAGAAGATAAACTTCCTCTTTTTAATTTTTTTATAATTTCTGAGAGAAAATCCTCTTCTCTATGAATTTTCTCATCTCATTAACAAACTCAACAGTCTTCTTCCTGTACTCATCATACTCCTTTCCATCTACGTCCCTAACTTCTCTGTGAACGATCTGCTTCATGATGTTATAATTCTCACGCATGATATTGACATAGCGACGCTTCAATAATCCCCTCTTAACCATCCTATCTTGGAGCATGTCAGCAACGTGGTCAGGGGAAGGAGGAACCTCGCCAAGACACATGAGAGCAGCATGAGCAGCATCCACAGAGGCCCAGTACAGGTCGACCATAGCAGATAGTATATGCTCCTTAGACCTTGAAACAGAAGCAGGAGCCATCGTAAAGTAGGTATAGATTGACTCCCTAGTGGGCCTGATCCTACCGTTATCAAGCAAAGCCTGTAAGGGATCGAATATTCCTGTATCGATCAAAGCAAGACCGTAACGCAAAACGTTAATTGCAACAGGGTCGCCAGCACGAACATACTCCCAGAAAGCACTCAGCTTCATGGACTGAACATGCAAGCGCTCACCGTCTTTCATGTCAACAAGTATTTTCTCAACGATTATACGATAAGTCTGGACCAAATCACGACTAAGCGTGACACTGACATCATCAATAATAACGAGAACGTCGATATCTGCCTCCTTAGCCATCTTCTGGACCTTTGTAGCAGAACCGAACAACACAAGAGCCTTTATGAAAGGACCAAACTCCTTATACACACGAGAAGCAAAATCACGAGCGATATCAAAATGCTCTTTGGGATAATGAATATCCACATTCCTCTTTCTCTTCTCAATCCTGAACTCCATTATTATCAACCCCTTTTTTCATTCTAAACCAACTCCAGACCAGAACGGCGCGCCTTTCTCAACACCCCTATACTCTTCAGATGGGGCATATTTACCTACCATGTAACCAGGAGACCTGGTCCTTCCAAAGTAAGAATCCTCGATGTCAGTCCACTTGAATGTCCTGTAAATAGGAGATGCGGACAAAGCACCCCAAGCACCAGTCATAGCAGTGTAAAGCTGATCCTGTGCCTGAGCACCCGGCTCAGCAATCATAGGACTAGTAAGGTCAGCCTTCTTCAACTTCTTAAAAAAGTCCTTAAAAGGAACAGCACCTTGGCCGGGGGTAAGATGCTCGTCGTAATAACCGAAATTGTCAGATAGGTGAACATGACCAATAATCTTATCCTCAGCCAGTTTCTCTACCTCCTTATTCACCCACTTGTTAAATCTCTTATCATAATCCTCCCTCGACTCTCCTTCCTTACGCTTGAAATATTTCTTCCAAGTGTAAGCATGCCCGATATCAAAAGTGGCCTTGATATGATCTTCAGCAACCCTATTAGCCTCACTCTCTGCCATACCACGCTCCCTTAGACGATTAGCCATCTCCTTCCTTGAGTCGGTGATAATCTCTTTTAACTCTTGAGGGTGACTTCCGTAACCAGTCTCCGGAAATAAATTTTCAGGAGCAATAAACAGGGGCTTTTCCAGCTTCATCTCCTCCTCAGTATCGTAAGCATAAATAGCAGCACGAGCAAGATTCTTAGCAGAGGCCTGCCTCCCATACTCATTAATAGGCTGAATCTCATCAATCTGCTGCTGAATCATAGCACGCTGCTGGGCAAAACCTGTAGCAGAATCTTCCAACTGCTGAATGTGAAGTTCATGAGACCTGACAGTATGATTCAGGTAAGAAATAGGGTCTTCTAAAAACTCCAAGTATTTACTGCTGTTAGGATGAGGAGCACCTCCTTGAATCTCCTTAGCAACCTGAATAGCCTGAAACTTGGCGAGAGGGGGATTCTTTTTTAAAACATCAGTAATCTTTTCCTTTGCTTCTTTCAGGTAAGTAAGGGTATTTTTTTCACTCTCATACATATGACGCCATCTTCTCTCTTCAGAGCTCGCTCTGCCAAGCTGCTCAGCAAGTATTTTCTGCTTGTAAAACTCGACAGCAGCCTTCTGAGAGTCTGCTATGCCTTCCTGTTTCTGGAACTGACCGAAATCCATCATCTCAAACTCATAGCGTTGATTCTTCTCATCAAATAGGGGATTACCCCCCTTATCCTTCTTGACAATAGGAAGCTTAGTATCCTTGGTCAGGCCAGCCTCAATCTTGCCTGTACGCTTATTAACCAAATAAACAGGAGCCTTCTTTGCTTCACCCTCATACATCTCAAACTCCTTGTATTTCTCTGAGACCTCACGAGGGAACTCAGCACCGTGAATAACAACAGGACCACCACCAGCAACGTCAGCAGCGAAATCAATAGAACGCTCGATTTCATGAATAACGTTCTCAGCAGCCTGAGGAGTGAAAGCATTCTCTTTAGGATCCAAACCTGAAATGCCTTGAACCCCCACAGTAGCGTGAGTACTTAAAACAACCTCGTTAACCTTGGAAAGCTGCCTCATTGCTTCTCTCTTATCCTTACCAAACATCTCAGGGGTTGTCTGGCCACCGCTAAGGCTGCCCTTACCAGTTCCTGTAAATCCAAGCTCAACTGCAGCTGCACCAGCACGAATATTTGCTTGCAAGCCATCAAGAACATCCCCAGCACCGTGAGAAATACCAATATCCTTAGCACTAACCTCTAATCTTGAAGCGGTTTCCTTATCCAGAGCATGCCAATAATCGGATACGAATGCCATGTTAAAAAAATATATTTCAGACTTTTATTAATCTTTCCATTACCAACTCAACATTCCGTGAGTCTTCTTATAGACATCGTAAAGGACGTAAACGTTGTCACTAACGACCGCAGCGGCGGCAGACTCCTGCTCCCTCTCATAGTAGGACAACTTCTTCTTATCGCCTACCTTACCAAGACCACCAAACATCTCGTTGAAACCCTTGAAAATAGAGGTAAAAGGCATCATAAGATCCTTAGCTTTTATCCTATTTTTTTCCTCCTTCCTCATGCCAACCTGCTCAGGGGTAACCTCACCAGACTGAACAAGGTAGTTTTTCAACTCATCACCTAAAGCGTCGAGGGAAGCGTCAACAGACCTCAAAAGATCCAAGTCCTCAATCTCCTTCGCCTTCTTGTAATCTTCTATGTCTCTATCGCTCAGAACATAACCCTCAATTATGATTTCAGTACGGCCAGCATGAACAGCAGCACGCTGAAACTCCTTCTGGAAAGCCATCTCAGGAAGAGCGACGAACTTAAACCTGACCCTGATACAAGGTTTCTTCTCCGTAAACTCCCGCTCAACAACACCCCTATCCGTCAACATCTCATAGGTTTGTTTGTGAGCAAAAAGCTCAAGCTCTATGAGATTAGTCTCGAAAGCAGTAACGAGCTCAGGGGCACTACTCTGAGAAAGCTCCAACTTCTGAATGTTCCTCAAGAACGGCTTAATCCACTTTATGTACATCCTCATAGTCTGATAGTGCTGGTTCAGAGCTTTCAGACGGAAATTCTTACCCCACTTCAATTCGTTGTAAGTTTTTTCTTTCCAAGTATAATACTCAATAAGCTTGTGCTTCAAAATGTTTCTGACACGGGCGTTAATACCCTCATTCTTCAAAGCATTCACTTCCCTATCAACACCGGCGCTACCGCTTCTGGGATTGATCTTGAAGAATAGGTCCGGAATTATGACAAAACCAAGCTTACGAGCCAAACCAAAAACAGAAGTTGGGCTTTCAGCACCGCCCTCGACTATGTTAGTCCAAATGTTCTTAAGGGTGATCTCACCAGACTCGTCACCCTTGTAACTCCTCTCGTAATACTCGAGACGCTCGTCCATAATCCTAAGCTCCCTAACCATCTGAAAAACACTCTTAGTCATACTTCCGATGGTAGCAAGATACTGGGAAATACGCTCCTGCTGCCTCTGCTTACGCTCTTCGGCAACAGCAAAAAAAGTAGACATCTCGGTAGCAGAAAAAATATCAGAAGTCTTTTCAACCTCATAGCCAAGGGCATTAGGATGCCTTAAAAAATTCACAACCCAAAAATAAGAAGGCTCTGCAGAAGCACCCATCTGCTCGACAATAACCTTCTGAGTCCTAACTGGCTTGATATCAACACCCAAAACCTTCGGCTTTGGAGGAGCCTGCTCACCAGGCCCGAAAAGACTTTCAGTAGCGCTCTTAAACAGCTTAACCTTTGCCATAACCACCTCTTTTATACAGAATAAAATAAGTCAATAATTTATAAAGGTTTTTAATTCGAAGACATAGAAAAACTTATTAACCATAGCAGGCATTTAAAAAAATATGTTCCCTGGGAAAGAAACGAGGTTCAAGATATTCTCAAACAGAGTGATACAGGACGGACCATTCGACTTAAACCTTATTTACAAGAACCTGAAAAGCTGGTTCAAGGATCATAATTACACATACTCAGAGGTAGAGAACACGACAAACTTCAAACCGAAAGGAGCAGAAGTAAAGGTGAGAATGAGGGGTGAAAGGCTGGTAACAGACTATTACAAATTTACCATAAACATAAACTTCCTCATACTCGAAACTGAAAAAGTAAAAATAAAAGACAAAGTAGTTGATTTCGGCAAGCTTGAAGCTAGACAGGAAGTGTTCATGGAGGTAGACTACAGAAAAAAATTCGAGAAAAGCAGGCTGGGAAAATTCGTAAGGTTTGTATACAACAACTATCTGATAAAAGACCAGATAGTAAGCGTATACGGCGGAAAGGCTTACACAGAAGGAATGAGCGTATTCGAAACCCTGAAAGAAACAATAGGGTTATACAGTGAATAAAAAAAGAGGATAAATGGCTGACGTAAGAGAAAAAATATGGGTAACACCACCCATGCCAGGTGGAATAAAAGTAAGACATGTTGGCTATCTAGATCTAGGAGCTTTCTACACCTGGCTGCAGAGATGGTTCGAATTTGAGGGATATTTCGTACCAGACCTTGAAAGATTCTACGAGGAAAAGATAGAGCAAGCTGGAAAGAGGCTAGAAATAAGATGGGTCGGGAAAAAGAAAAAGAACCCCTACTACACATACTCAATAGAGGTAATATTCCTGCTAGTCAACGTAAACAAGGTAGAAGTACAGATGGGAGAAAAAAAGATAAGAATTGAAAAAGGAGACTTCGAGTTTAGACTGGGGGGTTACATTGAAAAGGGAATGAAAGGAGCTGGATTCTTAAGAAATATGTACGAAAAGATAATAGCAAAAAAACAACTGGACCTTTATACCAAAGAATGCTACGACAAGGTATACAATCTACAGGAAGAGATGAAATCATACTTCAACCAGTACGTCCAATAAAAAGGTTTAAATAAAAACAAAACAAAGGAAAGAACATGCCTGAAATTGATTACATATACGCACCGTCGAAACCCTTGAAGGTAGCACAAGAATCAACATTCGACATGCAACAACTATACAAATTAGGAAGAGCCTGGTTTAACAAGCACGGCTACGACTTCTACGAAAAAGAATACGTATCTTCACAGAAAGAAGAAGCAAAAAACGCCTCCATAAAATGGGAGGCAGAAAAAAAAGTAGATGATTACATAAAATTCCATATAGAAGCACGAGTGAAATTCAAAAACCTCAGAGACGTGCAGGGAAAGAAAAAGATGATGAACACCGGAGAGGTAAGCTTCAGCATAGAGGCATACATAGAAATGGACTACGAAGCAAACTGGGAAAAGGGATTCATGAGCAAGTTCATAAGAGGGGTTTACGACAACTTCGTAATAAGGGGGAAGATAGAAAAGGACAAAGAGAGGCTTGACAGGGAAGCCAAGGAATTCTTCCACGAAATAAGAACATTCCTAAAATGCAATCCCTGTAAATGATTATTTTGAAGTAGTGACAAAACGAAAGGTATTTAAAACCGAATTTCTAAAAAAAGGGTATGAATTACAGGGGGGTACTAACATACGGGATAGCGGGGCTGATATTCTTAGGAAGCTACACAATGCCTATTATAGCGAGAGCTCAAACAGCTACCAACTCCGTAAAACAACAATTCTTTGACACTGTAGTAGATTACGCAAGAAAACAGGGATTAGATCTCAACAAAATAGGGGAACAGAGAATAGAAATAAAAAGCGAAGTCAAGAGAAAAGATAAAAAAGGAAACGATGAAAAAGTGCTGGGGCTTTTTAACAGACAAACAAGAAAGATGGAGATAGAAAAATCAACCCTTGAAAACATAGCAACAATAGGCGTACACGAGATTACACACGAAAAATTCTATGATGTTGAAGAATCGGAATTCTGGTTCAGAAAAATACCCTACAAAGTACAAAAACAAGGCGATACATACATTGCAACAATAGAAAATGGGTTAAGGAGCTGGACAATCCCAGAAGAACTACAAAAACTAACAATAAAAGATGAAGGGATGAACAGCGAGACCACAATATACGACGCCAAAGGAAACATGCTAGTAAAACTTCAGATGACTAGAATAGAAAGTAAAGATGACTTGACAATGAGGGCGAAAGGAGCAAACTACGAAATAAACGGCCTACAAGGAGAATGGCACTACGAAAAATATACCAATAAGGACTGTGAGGATATAACACTTAGTTACAAACCCTCTGAGGAAATAACAGAATTCTATAATGAGGTAATAGCAAGGATATACGAGCAGGTATTCGGTGGTTACTACCATGGAAAAAACATATACAAAATAACTACAGAAAAAGACAAAAGTATACTAGGAAAATCCCTAGCTTACCTAACCTCAACTTACAGCCTAACGCCTGAACAACAAAAGATATCAGAAAATGCCGAGGAAGCATACATCAGGCTAAACGAACAGGGATTATTAGGACTCCTAGAAAAAATACTCCCAATAGGAGGAAAAACATTCAAGGAAGCCATGAACGACGCCCAAGATGAACGATTCTCAAAGAGCATAGCAATTGCATCGGTCGTACTAACAGAACAGGACTTCAAAACATTACTCGATATTTACGACAGAAAAGGCAAAGAAGAGGTAATACAACTGCTAAGCGAACAAATCCAAGAGCTTGAAAAAACAAAAAAGATAGGAATTCTTAATGAGCAGGAAATAATAAGAGAATACCTAAAAAGATTCAACCTGAACGATGAAGAAGCAGAATACGTGATGGGACACACAAAGCACACAAACTTCAATGAGATTTTAAAAAACAAAGAAAAAATAAAACACATAGAAAATATAAAACAAAAGAACCTAGAAAAATTAATGGAACCTTTCAGACCACAAGAAAAAGAAATAACAAAAGGTTTATAATAAAGAATAACAAAAAGGGGTTTATGAAATATAAAAATGTTCTAATACCTGCAGCGATAATAATAATTCTAGACCAAATAACAAAACTTCTTTTTACCAATCAAAAATATACCATAATGGGATTTGAAATAATAAAATACACAGAAAACACAGGAGCTGCATTCAGCATATTAGAGGGCTACAGATGGCTTTTCATAGCAGTAGCAGCAGCCGCGATAGCACTACTCGCATACTTTACAACAAAAATAGCAGAACAAGAAAAAGGACTGCTCATAACGACGGGAATACTCATAGGAGGGATGACAGGAAACCTGATTGACAGGATCTTCTTAGGTTACGTGAGGGATTTTATAAACCTTGGATTTTGGCCTACATTCAACATAGCAGACACAGCCATGTTCATAGCGATAATACTCCTTATAATACACTTCTTCAAAAGATGAACGAAATAAATAAAATATATAAAACACTGCTGAAAGACTTTGGACCCCAAGGGTGGTGGCCCGTTACCGACAAAAAAAATGCGCAGTTCGAGATAATTGCTGGGGCAATACTAACCCAAAACACTTCTTGGAAAAACGTAGAAAAAAGCATAAAAAAACTCAAAGAAGAAAACTTGCTAATAAGAGAGGCGATAATAAAAATAGATAACAATAAACTATCACAATACATAAAAAGTTCAGGTTATTACAACC
>JBDRNX010000043.1:0-2787 GCA_043810595.1 archaeon | reverse complement strand
TATGTCTGATAAGGTTGAGAAGTTGTATGCTAAGCTTAAGGATAAGTACAAGAAACTGCCTGACTTCAAGAAGCTTGATTCTGAGTTTGAGATAACCTCTATAAAGGATGAGTATGTTAATGAGCGTTACTTCTCAAGGTTGGTTAGGCGTAGGATATATGAGAAGTTATACAATTTCAATGTTAGTCTTATCAACATAATCCACCCCCAGTCTCCTAGCATAGTTGTTGCTCATGAGAGTAAGTTCTTGACTGATGATGATCGTGCTAACATACTTCGTATCGTTAAGAACCTTATGGAGTTTGAGAAGCAGCACATTGTCCTTGAGGTGGATTACGACGAGTCAAAGGATGTTGAGTTTATAGCTTTCTGTTTTGATGCTTGGCAGCAGATGAAACCCCCTATAAAGAGTATAACAGAGAAGCTCAGGGATTCCTGGGGTAAGGAAGAGAGTTTTAAAATAGAGGATTATTTCGGATGATAATAATACTTGTGGGTCCTTTGGCATCTGGAAAAGGAACTTATGCTGAGCTTCTTTCTAAGAGGTTTAACATTCCCCATATCTCGATGGGTGAACTTCTCAGGCAGCTTGCTGAAAAGACCGGTTACGGAAGGGAGCTTAAGAGGAAGTACTGGGGTAAGGGTCTCTTGGTCCCTGACGACATTACAATTGATGTTTTGCAGCAGAGCTTGAACCATAAGGGTTTCATCCTTGATGGTTTTCCTAGGAACTTGAATCAGGCTAAGCTTCTTGATGGTATACTTAATGTCGATTATGTTATCTATTTGAAGGTTTCTCACGATACGATTATCAAGCGTGTTTCTGGCAGGTTGCAGTGTAGGAGGTGTGGTGCTGTTTACAACGAGTTTACCAACCCCCCGAAGAAGGATGCTCTGTGTGATAAGGATGGTTCTAAGCTTTACGTCAGGCCTGACGATACCAACATAAAGGCTATCAGGGAAAGGCTTAGCATTTTCAAGAAGCAGACTCTTCCCGTAATAAGGCATTATAAGAGGAAGGGTATCTTGAAAGAGATAGACGCTGATGCAGATATAGGCACTGTTTTTGATTCTATTTTAAGGTCTATCCGCCAGAAATCACGGAGATAAGCTTCACCTCGTCTTTTTCAGTAAGCTTATCGTCGTCTGTTACAAGTTCGTTGTTCTTTGCTACTATCACGGTTACCGGGTTTATGTTTAGTTTTTTGAGTAGTTCTTTTACCGTTTTTGCTTTTATGTTTGTTTCCCTGTCCTCTCTTTCTATGAATACTTTCATAAAAATAATAAAAAGAAAAAGGATATTTATAAGTTTGTATTTGTGAGTATTTCGACAGGTGTTTCTGTTGGCCTGACTTTTGAGTTCATCGCTATGATGTATTTGACGCTAGTTATTTCCGCAGCTGACACTATGTCCGGCGTTACAGTACCATCAAAAACTATTGCGTAGACTGACTTTAGGCTTCTTATGGTGCTTGTCAGCTCTATTGTGGGTACTTTCCCAAGTATGTTTAGTTTCTGGTCTAGTATGTACGCTCCTCTTGTTCCCATCAAGTCGTCAAGCATTTTCTTGAATGCTTCTGATTGCGTTTTTGTTAGTGTGCTTGGTGTTGTCGTTACAGCAGTTCTGCTGGGTCTTGTTGATATCTGTTGGGTTATTGTTCTCTGTGATTTTCTCATTCCGTTGCCGTTTTCTTCGCTCGGTTTTATTTCCATCTGCACCTGTTCAACTGCTACCCTGCTCCTTATTGCCTTGTGGATCTCTTTCTTTGTCAGTTCTTCCACTTCTTTTCCATCAGGAGCTTTTGCCACGTAGTCTACTTCGGTTGTTCCCGTAATTTCTTTTATGATTAAATCGCCACCCCTGTCTCCGTCTACGAAAAGGGTTAGTACTTTTTTCCTTCCAAGATCGTTTACTGTATCAGGCACGCTTGTTCCGTTCAGGGCTATGCAGTTCTTTATTCCGTGTTTTAGCAGGTTTAGAACGTCTGCCCTGCCTTCTACCACTATTATTTCGTCAGATTCATCTATCATGGGTCCTGCTGGCAAAGCCTCTTTGCCGTATTCTGTTATTTCCATCATTCTTACAGAATGAGCTACTTCGTCTGTTATCTCTTGAGAATCTGGCAGCACGTTGCTTGTCAGGTCTTTTAGAAGTTCTTTTGCTCTTTCAACTACGAAGTTTCTCTTTGATATCCTTACGTCTTCTATTTTTTCTACCTTTACTTTTGAGTTGCACGGTCCAATCCTCTGTATGGTTTCTAAGGCAGCTGCTACTATGGCTGTTTCTGCCTTGTCTAGGCTGCTGGGTATTATTATGTTTCCAGCGGTCTTTCCTGACCTTGTTTCTGTTTTTACCTCTATCCTGCCTATTCTTCCGGATCTTTGGAGTTCCCTAAGCTCTAGGTCTGCTCCTAGCAATCCTTCTGTCTGGCCGAATATGGCTCCTATTACGTCTGGTCTGTCAACCACACCATCGATCTGGATTTCACTGTGAACTATGTATTTTGCCGAAACTGGGCTTATTTTTCCCATTTTCAATTCCCCCTTTGATATTTTAATAGAACAAGACCTTTTAAGGCTAAAAAGCTATTCTTTCGGCTTTTTCAGCCCAATACTATCGTTTGAAAATGATTTGGTAATTTTGCTTTCATGAAATTAATAATGATAAGCAATATGTCTTGTCCTATGATTATTATGGTTTTATCGCCCGCGACACTAACTCCCAAGCTCATTGCCTTGGCAAGCGCCGTACTCCTTTGAGTATTCCCTGTGGCGGGCTTAAGATGC
>JBDRNX010000042.1:0-12156 GCA_043810595.1 archaeon | reverse complement strand
TTGCTATTTTAATCGCCTCCTTTTTCCTTTTTTATTGTGATTTATACCTTTTCTAAGAGAATTTTCATATTTAAAGTTTTCTATACCGCTCGATGACAACTAGATGAGTGCTGTGTCTATTGCATGCCTGCATTCGCAGTCTTCGAATGTTATTTTGGGTATTGCTTCTTCCACGAGTTTTTTGAACTTGTTGAGGTTTTGTCCCATCACTATTATTATTTCTTCTATGGTTACGTGATGTTCTTTCCAGACATCATAGTCTGTTACCAAGGCTATGGTTGCGTAGCATATGCCTGTCTCCCTTGCCAGCACGCATTCCGGTACCATGGTCATGCCTATTATGTCTGCTCCCAGTATCCTGTGCATCTCGCTCTCTGCTTTTGTTGAGAACCTAGGTCCTTCTATTACCGCGCATGTTCCTTTTTCGTGGTGTGGTATTCCCAGTTTTTTTGCTCCTTCTACGAGTATTTTTCTTAGTTGTTTGCATGTTGGTTCTGCTATGCTTATGTGACATACCTGATTTCCCTCGTAAAATGTTGATTTTCTTTTTGTTGTTCGGTCTATGAACTGGTCTGTAAAAACGAGTTCTCCTGGTTTTATTCCTTCTTTTAGTGAGCCTACTGCTCCTGTTGCTATTATGTGTGTCACTCCGAGCTCTTTCATCGCCCATATGTTTGCCCTGTAATTTACATCAGTAGGATTAATCCTGTGGCCCTCTTCGTGTCTTGCTATGACGACCATGTCAACTCCCTTGAACTTTCCTACTGTTACAAGGCTAGAAGTCTTTCCGTATGGCGTGTGCACCTTTATCTTCTTGGCATCCTCAAACAGGTTTGGATCATAAACGCCTGACCCGCCTATGATTCCTATCTTGACCATATTTTTTCAATCCTTTTTTGGTTTAAATATCTTGTTATACTTCTTTTCTCAGCACCATCTCTATTTTTGGCAGCAGGAGGTTCTTGAATGGTACGTACCTGTAAAGTTCTCTTTCTATCCAGAATCCTGCTTCTCTTGCTGTGTGCAGCACGAAGCTGTAGTTTAGGTATTTTCTGTGTTGTGGTCTGAAGTTGTTGTGCATTATTCCTAATAGGAACATGATTCTTTTTGTTATGAAGTATGAGTTTGGTACGATAAGTACGACTGTTCCGTTGACTTTTAGTATTCTCCACAGTTCCTTCATGATTTCTGCCATCGGCGTTTCAAGGTGTTCTAGGACGCTTTCCATGTATATCTTGTCTATGCTTTCGTTTTCGAATGGGTAGGGTGTTTTGTTTAGGTCCCAAACCACAGGATTTCTCAGGTGTTTTATGAGGTCGTAGTTTATGTCTATGAATATGTTTGCGTCTTTCCTCGGTCTTCTTCCTGGCCCTACGTCTATTATGCTTTTTTCTTCTGGTCTTAGCTTCAGCTTCGCTTTCATATTCTGTCCACTTATCCTTTCTTGTTTAAATATATTATTATGTTCTTGTCTATAACAACAAAGCTTTTATATCTCCCGTCTTAACTTTTCCTTCCCATGAGGACGTGGAGTAAGTTGGCCTTGTTATTTGTTTTGCTTGTTTTAGTCAAGACTTTGTTGGCAAGTTTTGTTTTGGCCCCTTCTTCTCCCAGCGATGATTATGCTTATGCCAAGATGGCATGGAGTTTTTTTAATTTTGGCACTTTTTCCATTCACGATGTTCCCTCAAATCAGTATCCTCCCCTTTATCCTATTTTTATTTCCCTGTCTTACCTTTTTCAAGATATGAGGCTTGTTTTTCTTGCTATGAAATTCATCAACGTGATTCTTTCTTCCCTGATTATTTTTCCTGCTTTTTTTCTTGCCAGGGAGTTTTTTGATGATAAGAAATCTGTGATAGTTGCTCTTGTTGTTTCTGTGCTGCCCATGAGTTTTGCTTTCTCTGGTTATATTCTTGCTGAGAACCTGTTTTACACCTTGTTTCTTGCTGCTTTTTATTTTTGTTACAAGTCTATCAAGGAGGATGATTGGCGGTGGGATGTTCTTGCCGGTGTTTTTCTGGGTTTGTCTTTCCTTACGAGGGTTATTGCTTTCGGCCTGGTCCTTGCTGTTCTCGTCCTTTCAGTTTATCTTTTTGTTAGGGGGAAAATCAAGTGGGGTAATAAGTTGTTGATGGCTCTTTCATTTTTTATTGTAGTATTCCCTTGGTTGCTTAGGAACGGTTTGCTTTACGGCTTTACTGTTTCAGGTTTTCTGGGTTCCTATTCGACTTCTGAGGCCGGCGGTTTAAGCTTGAGTTTGCCTCTACTTGCCATATTTGCTTACTGGTTTTTGGTTTATTCTATCTACTTGTTGATCGCTGGCTTTGCTTTGATTCCTCTGCTCAGCCTCTCTATTTTCAGGGAGAAAAAGCTTTTGGACTATTTCCTCCTTTCTGTCCTTACTGTCATCTTTGTTAAGCTCGCTGCTGTTAATCATAACTTGTACATCCCCTGGAATTTGTGTTCTTCCGAGTTCTGTGGTTTGTTGTATTCCAAGCTTATGGGTCGTTACGTTGATGTTATTCTCCCCATAGTTGTGGTTAATGGTTTTATTGGTCTTGGTATGTTGAGGAGGAATAAGTTTTTCAAGTACGTGTTGCTTTTCTCCGTTCCCTTTTTCATAGCATCATTTGTTTTGCTTTTCTACCAGCTTTTCCCTCCTAACAACGTTGTGCTTTCCTGGCTTGGCTTTTTGAGGTATGCATTTGAGTTTGTTGTTTTCAGGAAGTCTTCTTTCGGCACTGAGTTCAGCATGCTGACTTTTGTTGTTTTCACCCTGTTTTTTGTTGCTCTCTCCCTCGTTATTGTTTTGTTTAAGAAGCGGTTTACCTTCAGGAATGTTGCTCTGCTTTATTTCATTCTTATGCTTGGCACGAGTTTGGTTGGTTATGGCATGGTTTATTACAACGCTAACAGGTACTGGTATGCTAATCCACAGACTCAGATGGGTTTGTGGTTCAACGATTATGACAAGGGAAGGGCTTCTGTTGTGCTTTTCGATTCGAGGGATGAGGGTGTTATTCAGAAAAGTGATGGTGGGGGGGTTTACGAAGACTTGGGTAATGGCAGGTCTGCTACCGTGATGGGTTTCTGGATGGATGATGAGATAGTTATCGGTGATGCTCTTAATCCTGTCGGTGCTGATTATGTTGTTAGTAAGCATAAGCTTGATTTGGAAATTATAAATTCCATCGACGATATTTATTTATACAGGGTGGGGGGGTTGATATCTTTATGAAGGTGGTTGTCAGCATTCCTGCATACAATGAGGAAAGAACAATAGGCAGGGTTATAGAGGACGTTAAGAGGGCTATGGACCTTACCAATTACAAGTATCAGGTTATGGTTGTTAATGATGGTAGTCGTGACCGCACTGCTGAGATTTCTCGTAACTTGGGGGCTGTTGTTTTTTCTCATCAGATTAATTTCGGGTTGGCTGATACTTTCAGGACTGAGATTGATAAATTCCTTGAGCTTAAGGCTGATGTTCTCGTTCACATAGATGCTGACGGTCAGTATTTGGCCTCTGAAATCCCCAAGTTGTTGGCTGAGATTGAGAAGGGTTATGATTTGGTTCTCGGTTCGAGGTTTAGGGGCAAGATAGAGTACATGCCCCTTATCAACAGGTGGGGGAATGTTGCTTTTTCAAGGGTTGTTTCTCACATTACTGGTTTCAGGATTACCGATGCCCAGACTGGTTTCAGGGCTTTTACTAGAGAAGTTGCTGAGAAGATTAGGATAATTTCGAATCATACATACACGCAGGAGCAGATCATTAGGGCTGTTAAGGGTAAGTTCAAGATCAAGGAGGTTCCTGTTTATTTTGCCCGTCGCCATGGCCATAGTAGGTTGATAACTAACCCTTTCAGTTATGCTTTGAGAGCTTGGGTTAACATTTTTAGGATTTATCGTGATTTTGAGCCTCTCAAGTTTTTCGGCTCAATTGGTTTTGCGTTCCTGTTTTTTGGTTTTCTTCTGGGTTTGTGGTTTATTTATCTTCATTTGACCACTGGAATTACAGGCCATCTTGGTTTGATAGTTCTTATGATCCTGCTTTTTATGGTTGGCATTCAGATTGTTTTGCTTGGCTTCCTTGCTGATATGAGGCGTTTTTAGTATTTTTTCAGTGTTTCTTCCACTGTGTTTTTTATGTCGAATTTTTTTACTGCTTTCAGAGAGTTCTGTCCCATATTTTTTCTTGTTTTGTCGTCGGTGAAAAGCGTTCTTATTTTTTTCTGCCAAAGCTTTGGGTTTTTTTGGTTCTATCAGAAATCCGTTCTTTCCCTCTTCTATTATTTCCGGTATTCCTCCTGCGTTTGTTCCTATTAGCGGAAGTCCGTAGTTCATTGCTTCTAATAATGCTATGCCAAAACTTTCTATGGTTGATGGCATGGCGAATATGTCTGCTTTTTTGTAGTACTCTTTTAGTTGTTCGTAATTCACATGGCCTGTGAAGTTTACCATTTCTTGGACTCCTTCCTCTCTTGCTATTTTTTTCATGTAGTTTGTTGCTTTGTCCTCACCGACTATGGTCACTTTCATTTCTGGGAACTCATTTTTCAGTATTTTGGTTGCTAATATCAGCGTTGAGACACCTTTTGTTTGGAAATTGTTTCCTACGAGTAATATGTTGTGGTTGAATTTTCTTGTGAATTTCTCTTTTCTTATTTCAATCCCATTTGGGACTACGCTTATCTTCTCCTCTCCTATGCCATAATTCTTCATGAGGGAGTTTTTCATGTATTCTGACACCGCAAATATGTGTTTCATTTTTTTGAGGTTCTTTTTTTCCATCATTCTCCCTATGTTGTAGTACAAATATCTAAAGTACCAGTCATATGGGTACATCCTTAGGTAGTAGTCTAGGTTCCATGTTGATTCTGCGAAATGATAGCCATGAATTGTCGTGTAAACATTGTTGAGGTTGTTGTTGTATCTCATTATTTCCAGGCTGTTGAGGAAGTGGACAGCGTCGAACTTTTCCTCTATCTCACCAATTTTTTTTGAGAATGTCTTGCTTAGCTCTATCCACGTTGCATGCTTGAGGTCTCTTGGCTTTTTTACGTAGACGAACCTTATCTTTTCGTTGTTTTTTGTCTTATCGGGTGTTACCAGCCATACCTCATGGCCTTTTTTTACTGCTCCGTCTACTATGCAGGTTCCGTAAAGCGAGGGTCCGTGTATTACAGAGCCATAATTTCTCGCAAGGTAGCATATTTTTAGCGTTTCCATCTTACATTATTATTTTTGGCCAGTTTTTTAGGTTAAAAACTAGGTTTGTGTTCTGGAAGCAGGAGTGTGTGCAGTAGCATCTGCCCTCTTTTACCATTTTCCTTTGGTGGTCTGCTAATGTTGATTTCCATATTTCTTCAAGGTTTTTTTCCCTTATGTTTCCTACCTTTCCAAGCAGTTCGCATAGGTAAACGTCTCCCTGGTTGTCCAGGACCAGGTGCACTATTCCTGCATAGCATCTGAATGGCTGTTTTTTTGTCCTGAGTATGTTTATGTAGGTGTTGAAAAGTTCCTTTTTTGCCTTCATCGCTATTTTTGAGCTTATCCTTTTTCCGTAGAAGTTGTATTTTTCCCATATGCTGAATATCAGCTCTTTGTTTTTCTCAAGTTCCTCAGGTGTTGGTGTCTTGTACTCAGGGTTTTTCGGGTCTCCCCTCATTATTTCGAAGTTGTGGAAGTTTATTTCAGGCATTCTCTTGGTTATTTCTTCGTGCAGTTCCTTTATATTGCCTATATTCTTGTTTGATAATGTTGTGCTTACTTTTATAGAGAAGTAGGGGAATTCTTTTTTCAGGCCAACAACCTTATAATATGTCTTGAATACAAGGTCGTAACAGTTCACTCCCCTTATTTTGTTGTGTATTTGTTTCGTTCCGTCTAGTGATAGGTTTAGGCTGAAGGATTTTACCTTACCAAGTTGTAACATCTCCCTTGTTTTTTCATATATCACATCTGGTAGCATTCCATTAGTTGGTATTGTGAAGTCACTTACATTATTATTCCTTAGAAATATTTCATAAACCTTGGCTATGTCCTCCCTGAGGAAAGGTTCTCCTCCTGAAAAGGAAAGCCACACCAGTTTTCCTAGTTGTTTTGAGAATTTTTCTATTTCTCCCAGACTTAAATCCTTGTTTTTTGCTATGTTGAGTTGTTTTGAGTAGAAGCAGTGCTCGCATCTTGAGTTGCATCTGTTCGTTACAAAATAGATTAGGTAAACGGGTCTTTTCAGTTGGTTTTTCATCAGAGAATAGTAGGCTTTTTCTATCATTTTGTAGGTTCTGGGAGTTAGCATGTGTATTTAAATCTTTTTTATATTCTGTTTTAACATAAATTTTATATAGCTTTGTTGGGATTTGGGTAGTATGAAAAAGGTTGTGTTTTTTAACCCGCCTCTCAGCAGCGAGTACACCAAGCTGGGCAACATAACTACTGTTCTCCCACCCATTGGTATTTGTCAGCTTGCTTCTGTTGTTCGCAACCGTAATTATGATGCCAGCATCGTTGACGCTTCTGCCCTTAGCTTGAGTGCTGAGCAGTCTGCCAGGAAGATTCTCGACCAGAGTCCTGATTACGTTGGCATTACTTCAACAACTATGTCTATTTTTAACGCTGTTGCGGTTGCTGATGCCATAAAGAGGGAGAATCCTTCTCAGAAGATTATTCTTGGTGGTTCTCACGTTACTGCAGCCCCCATTGATACGATGGAGAGATTTTCAAGCTTTGATGTGGGTGTTTATGCAGAGGGTGAATTGACTCTTGTTGAGCTTCTTTCTCATCTTGATAAGAAGAAAAATCTTGGCAGGGTTAAGGGTTTGGTTTTGAAAAAAGGTAAGAAGGCTGTGATGACTGAAAAAAGGCCTTACATAACTGATTTGGATTCTTTGCCCTTCCCTGCTTATGATTTGCTTCCTGACCTGAAGAAGTTTTATCAGCCGATTGCAGACAAAGTTTACAGGGCTCCTACAACTATAGTTGTTACTTCTCGCGGCTGTCCTGGCAGGTGTGTTTTCTGTGAGAAGAGTGTTTTTGGTAATGTTTGCCGTTCGAATTCTACTGATTACGTTTTGAGGTTGGTTAAGCATCTGCGTGATAATTTTGGCATAAACTCTCTTATCTTTGATGAGGACAATTTTCTTACATTCAGAAGGAGGCTTGTTGAGATTTGCAACAGGATGATTGATGAGAAGATTGATATGCCCTGGTCCTGTTCTGGTCGGGTTGACATGGTTGATGCTGATTTGTTGAGGCTTATGAAGAGGGCTGGTTGCTGGCAGATTGCCTATGGTGTTGAGTCAGGGTCGCAAAAGATGCTTGATTTGATGGCTAAAGGGGTTACTGTTGAGCAGAATGAAAAGGCTATTTTGTTGACTCGTGAGGCAGGTATCCAGGCTAAGGCTTCTTTCATGATTGGCAACCTTGGCGAGAATAAGGATACGTTAGAAGAAACAAGAAAGTTTGTTCTTCGTGTCCCCCTTAATGATTTGAATCTTTGTAGGTTTTCTCCCTTGCCTGGCACAAAGGCTTGGCTGATGGCTCCCGAATATGGGAGGTTTGATCCTGACTGGAAGAAGATTAACATCTTCCAGTCTAATAACTTCCTTCCGAAGGACTTGACTGACGAGGAGCTTGATTATTATTATAGGAAGATTTATCGTTCTTTTTACTTGAGGCCTAGGATTATGTTGAATTACGTTAAGAAGATGAAGGACCCTGCCCAGAGGTCTAACATAATACGTTCTGGCATGTCTTTCTTGAAGTTTGCTTTTAAGAAATAGTTTTTATTCTTTCCACTATGTTCTGCCCTATTTTCTCCCACGACATGTTTTCCCTTACGAACTCCTTCCCTTTTACCTCTCTTTTGTCTGGCTTGAGTGCTTTTTTGAATGCCTCTTCTGCTTCCTCGTCCTTGTCGAATTGGTAGGTGTATTTTTTGAAGGTTTCCAGGTCTGCGAATGAGTTGCATATTACCGGCTTTCCCATCGCAAGGTATTCTCTCAGTTTCATCGATGACCTGTATTTGTTCCCTTCTGTTTTTGGGTAGTAGACTATGCATGCGTCTGAAGCCGCCACGAGTTCTGCGCATCTTTCAGGTGGAACATAATTTGTGAATTTTATGTTTTCAATTCCCATCTCTTTTGCCATCTTCACGTATTCTTCATATTTTGTTCCGCCACCTACGACCAGCAGAATCATATTGCTTATTTTTTTTGATGTTTCTTTGAATATTCTCAGTATGGGTTCGAGGTCTGAAGCCCTTGAAAGGTGTCCCTGGTACCCTATAACCTTCTTGCCTTCAATCCCAAGTTCTTTTCTTGTTTTCTTCAGGTCATATTTTGTTGGGTCAAATATGTTTAGCGGCACTCCCTGTTCTATCTTGTGCACTTTTTCTTTTCCTATCCCATATTCGTTTACCACAAGGTTGTGCAGGTTTTCGTTGTGTACCATCACCAGATCAAAGTATTTTATGAATGGCACTTGTACTGCCTTTATTACATTCCCGAGCTTGCTGAACCCGTAGTCCAGGTCGTCTATGTCCACGACTGTTTTTGTGTTGCTTATTTTTTTCATAAGCACTGGTATCATCGCGTTTGGGAATGTCTTGAGGCATATTGCTACGTCGGCTTTCGTTGTCATTGCTTTGTACAGGTAGTAAGGTAGTGAGAATATGTAGTAGAGGTCTAATGGTAGTCTCTTGAATGATTTGACGTAAACAACCTGGTGGTTTTGTTTTCTAAGCGATTCTGCCAGGTATTCTCCCCTTAGGTAGCCTCCTGTGTTTTTTGCCAGGGAGCATATTATTAGGAATTTCATTTTTAGCACGTTTGGGGTTTTTGATAAAATCTTACTGTTTTGACAAGGCTGAAGAATGTTCTCGTAATCCTTGTGACGTCTGAAGGCCTTCTTATGTGTGTTATTGTCTGCACGACGAAGCTTGGTCTGAAGTAGAATTCCTTGTAAACCCTGTTTAGTATTGCCTCAAGTTCTTCTTTGCTTACGTCTACCATTTTTACTATTGGCCCTTTGGTCATGTCGAAGTCGCTCCACGATTTTATGGCGAGTTTTCCTTCTTTTTTTGCCTCTTCATACAGGGGTGTTCCCGGGTATGCCATGGGTATTGATGCTTGTATCAGGTCTGGCTTAAGTTCTTTTGCCAGTTTGAGTGTTTCTTCTATGGTTTTTCTTGAATCATAAGGGAATCCGAACATGAATCCGCCCAATGCTAGAATGCCGTTCTTCTTTGTCAGTTCAAATGCTTTTTTTATCTGTTCTATGGTTATCCCTTTTTTCATTTTGTTCAGGACTTCTTGTGATCCTGATTCTACTCCGTACCTTATCATCTTGCACCCTGATTTTCTCATGGCTCTTAGCATTTCCTCGTCCACATTGTCTACTCTTGCGTTGCATGTCCAAAGGAGTTGTATGTTGTTTTGTTGTAGTTTGTTGCAGAATTCCATAACCCTTTCCTTTGTTATGTTGAACGTGGGATCATCGATGTTTATTTCCTTGACTCCGTACTTTTCTGTTACAAATTTTAGTTCTTCTATGACATTGTCTATGCTTCTTTTTCGCCATTTGTGGCCTTCAAATATGTTAGGGTAGACGCAGAAAGTGCATTGGTATGGGCATCCTCTTGATGTCATGATGTTTATGAAAGGTCTTTTGTTGTACCACGCTTCGCCGTACCATCCTATGGGTATTGTTTCCCTGTCCGGGAAAGGCATGAAGTCCAAGTCTGTGGGCAGCACCGCTTCTCCCGTGTCTGTTATTTTTCCTTTTTTTCTTATCACGAGTCCTTTTACTTTTTCCAGGTTTTCAAAGTTGCTGAATATTTCTCCTACCCTAGTGTCATACTCTCCTTTTATGATCATGTCAATTGCTTTGCATTCCTGCATGGCTTGTTTTGAGAAGTAGCTTACGTGTGTTCCTGTTGCTATTATGAATGCTCCGGTTAGCTCTTTCATCGTGCTCATGTATTTGTAGTCATATTCTATGGATGGTGTGGTGGTTTCCATGAGTATTACATCTGGTTTTATTTCTTTTATTCTGTTGTTGGTTCCTTCTTCTGTGAGCTCCTGCACTACAGAGTCTATGTAGAAAATCTCATGCCCCAATTTTTTTACCATCGCTGCCGTGTAACCTAGGTAGAGCGGGAATTGTAAGAATTTGTCTGCCCTCTGTTTTATAATCCTGTTTTGGCTTCTCGTTCCATAACCCTTCCCTGGCCAGGGCGGGTTTATCAGCAGAATCTTCATATTTCAAAATCGAGCTTGGGTTTGTTTATATATTTATTGCTTCTCTAAAATCTTTGAACTTCCCTCTGTTTACCATCTCGTAATTTAGGGGGAGTATTTCATGCGGTCTTTTTGTGTAATCATATCTCGGGCACTTTCTGAATCTGTCTTCGTAGAGAAAATTCTTGACCAGGTAGTCTTGTGCGTTTTGTGATTTGTAGCCCCTTATCATGGCTCTCTTTATTTTCATATCCCCATTATTCATTTCCAGCACGTATGTTTTTGTTTTTTCTGGTATGAATAAAGGTGGGAAGATGCCCGTTCTGAATGGAAGGTGCTTTGATGTGTACCTTCTCATCATTTTTATTGGCAGGTAGATCGGGTAGTTGTTGTACAGGGGGTATTCATACGTTTGGGTGTTCTTTGTTGTGTTGACGGCTTTTTTCACTATGAAGTTTGTTAGGTCGTGTTGTAAATGCCCCCCTTCATATGATGGTATGTAAATTTCTGTGGGGGTTTCTTTTTTTATCAGGTCTGTTACTTTTTTTATGGCATCTAATAAAGCATTCTTGTCGTTGAGTTTTTTGTAATCCATGAATATGAGCTTTGCTTGTATTCCCAATCGGGTCATGATGTTTTTTGCTTCTTCTTTCCTGACTTCGTCTTTTATCATGTATACTATCGTTATTTTGCTCTGCTCTCTTGCTGCTTTTATTATCAGCCCTCCGCAACCTACAGCCTCATCGTCCATGTGCGGAGCGAAAATCATTATGTTTCTCATTTTAGCGCCTCTTTCATATAACCATATTGTTGCAGTACGAAGCTTGATGCCAGTAGTGGCAGTATAATTATTATTTTGGGGTCTGTTGCGTATGTTTTGATTATGTTTTTGCTTGACCACGCCCTCAGTTTTACGAATTGTTTTACGTTCCCTATCTTTTTCTTGAAGTGGTAATTACTCCTTCCCCTTGTTATCTGCCATCTTATGAATGATTTTAGGCTTGTTCTCGGTTCATGTGTCACGATTGCGTCTGGGTTGTATTTTATTTTAACGCCGTTTTTTGTCAGCCTGTACGATAATTCAGAATCTTCTGCTCCTGCCAGGGGGAAGCTCTCGTCTATCATGCCTTGCTTTTCAAAGACTTCTTTTCTGAGTGCCATGTTGCATGACGATAGATGGTCGGTAAATCCTTCTTTGTTCACTTTCCACATCTTTTCAAAACCTACATGACCACCTGCTGGAAAACCTAGTGCTGATATGGAGTCTGCTATTAACGTTGATTTTGGTAATGTTACTTTTCCCATCATTACGCTTATTTCTTTGTCAGCAAAAAGTTGGTTTATTTTTTCTAGCCAGTCTTCTTTTGCTTCGCAGTCTGAGTCTGTGAATGCTATTATCTCTGCTTTGGCGTTTTTTATTCCCCTGTTTCTTGTTACTGCCGGTCCCTTGTTTGTTTCATTCCTCAGCACTTTGTCTGCGTATTTCTTTGCTATTTCATAGCTGTTGTCTTTTGATCCGTCATCTATTACTATGGTTTCGAAGTTTTTGAATGTCTGTTTTTTTAATGATTCCATCATCTTTTGCAGGTTTTTTGCATCGTTGTATACCGGTATGACAACGCTTATTTTTAGTTTCATATTGTTTTGTATGTCCTTGGTCTTGTATATTAACTTTTTGGGATAGAAGGTTATTTAAATACTTGATTTATTCTCTGTTTTCTATGTCTCGCATATCCGGATTTGCAAATACTGCAAGGTTGTCATACATTTATCTGGCTCAGGCTTTTTCCTATTTCACGAGGCAGAATAAGGTTTATTCTTACCCAATTATTTTTCAGATCGAACCAACCAATCACTGTCCTATGAACTGTGTGATGTGTCCAAGGCAGTTTATGAAGCGTAAGCTTGG
>JBDRNX010000041.1:0-8685 GCA_043810595.1 archaeon | reverse complement strand
TTGTAAGAATTGTTTGAGGAAGCCTGTAATTACTTTGTCCAATTCTAATGTTAAGTTGTGTAGCAATTGCTTTGTTCGCTATTTTGAGAGGAAGACCTTTAAGACCATTGCAAAGTATGAGATGGTTAGACCAGGTGACAGGATGGGTATTGCTGTTTCAGGCGGTAAGGATTCTTTCTCTGTTTTGTACCTCATTAACAGGTTTGCTGAGAAGCATAGGAAGTTAGGTGTTGTTGTTATCTCCATAGATGAGGGCATCAAGGGTTATCGTAATCTTTCTGAGGTGGAAAAGTACTGTAAGGAGAATAAGATAGAGTACCATTCATTTTCCTTCAAAAAAGAATTTGACCTTAGTCTTGACCAGATGGCCAAGAGGGTGAAGATGAATCCCTGCAGCATTTGTGGTATCTTGAGAAGGTTCTTGCTTAATTCAAAAGCTAGAGAGCTTAAGTTGACTAAACTTGCTACGGGCCATAATCTTGATGATGAAGCGCAGTCTATCCTCATGAATCAGTTTAGGGGTAACCTTGAACGTTCTGCTAGGTTAGGTCCTGTTACGGGTATTTTGGCAGATAAAAGATTTGTGAGAAGAATTAAACCCTTTTACTTGTTGACAGAGAAGGAGGTTGCTACTTATTCTTTCCTGAAGAAGTTTCCCGTTCCTTATAACGAGTGTCCTTATTCTGTTTCTTCCTACAGGGCTGATGTTCGTAACATGCTTAATGATTTTACTAAAAAACATCCTCAGACTAAGCATGCTGTTGTTAACTCTTTCCTTGAAGTTCTTCCTATTCTGAAGAAGCGTTATTCAGAAATGAAGGTTAAAACTTGTAAGGTCTGTGGTGAGCCAACTTCTGGTGAAGTCTGTACTGTTTGCAAGCTTCTTGAGAGTTTGAAGATAAAGTCTTAATACTTTTTATAACACAATAAAATTTATAAACATCTTTACTTCCCACGGAAGTCATGGAAAAACTTTCTTATCCATCGGATGTATATTTTAGGATAGTTAAAGCAGGAGCAAGTGGTGAACTGAGAGTTGATTTGTATAAAGCATTAGATGGTGATTATATGCAACTCCACCATGTGATGGAAGATGGATCTTTCTTTCTAAGGGAGATTGGAGATAAATTGAGTGAAAGGGACAAATTGGAAGAAGAAAAACTTTTGAATCAACCAATTTCAGCATTGATTAAAAAAATTAATGAGATAACAAAAGATAAAAACATAAATCTATAAATTATTATTGCAGGAAACAATCTTAGTATAGTAACCATTAAAACACAGCTATTCTTATAAATCATTGAAGGGAGGGAATAAAGTCTTTTGGAGGTTTACTATATGAAATTAGTCCGTATTGTGATGATAATCGGCGCATCAATAATCATCGGCGCAACAGGCTTATATCTAAATTCAAAAGCTACACCAGAACGAAATATAGGGGATTATAGGTATAGCATTAGGATTCCAGCAACCAAACGCATAGATGAAATATTAAATCCTGGTAAAAAAGTTAATGTTTTGTATAATATACGTGTTCCAACGTGTAAGGCAAAAAATGTTGCTAAAGTTATGGATGGTTATGAAAAAAAACTTGGGCATTGGCACTTTAACCCGGTTGCATGGGAAGACCGAGAAACTAAAGAGATCTATATTGCCGGTGCTGGAGGAGGTATAAGCAACACATATGATCCAATTCTTGTCAATCCACATTCAGATAGGGATATCTCTAACTTGGTGGAAGTTATACAGGATTTTTCAGGTAGAATCGAAGAAGCATGCAAATAATTTAGTAGCCAAAGCACCATTCTTAAATGTTTTGTATTCCTAGATTATAGCTTTTTGTATTTCAGAAGCAGCGAATTGCTAACTACACTAACAGAACTCAGTGCCATCGCTCCTCCCGCTATCATAGGACTCAATAACCAGCCAGTAAACGGATAGAGTATTCCTGCTGCTATCGGTATTCCCAGAACGTTATAAAAAAGTGCCCAGAACATGTTCTGCCTTATTTTCTTCATAGTAAATCTGCTTAATCTTATTGCCTTTACAACGTCGTTCAAGTCGTTCTTCATTAAAACAATGTTTCCTGTCTCAAGTGCAACGTCCGTTCCCGATCCCATTGCTATTCCTATGTCTGCCTGTGCTATTGCCGGTGCGTCATTTATTCCGTCACCTACCATTGCCACTTTCTTGTTTTTCTGCTGCAGCATTTTCACGTAGTTGACCTTGTCTTCTGGCATGACTTCTGCAAACACTTTTGTTATGCCTGCTTTTCTTGCTATTGCGTTTGCTGTCCTTTTGTTGTCCCCTGTTATCATGTACAGGTCTATCTTCATTTTTTTGAGTTTTGCTATTGCTGTTGGCGCTTCTTTTTTTATCGTGTCTGCTACCGCTATTATTCCTGCTGCTTTTTTGTCAACTGCCAGTATCATCACTGTCTTTCCTTCCTCTTCCATCCTGCTTACCGAATTCTCATTTACGCTCACCTTGTTTTCTTTCATCAGCTTTACATTCCCAAACAGTATTTTTTTCTTTCCAACCTGTCCTGTTATTCCCTTGCCTGGTATTGCCTTGAATTTGGTCACTTTTTCGAATCTTACGTTCTCGTGTTTTCCCTTTTCTACTATCGCATCAGCTAGTGGGTGTTCTGAGTTTTTTTCTATGCTTGCCGCTATTGTCAAAACTTCTTTTCCGCTCATCTTTCCCAAGCTGACAACGTCCGTTACTTCAGGTTCTCCTCTTGTTATCGTTCCTGTCTTGTCGAATATTATCGCATCTAGCTTGTGTGCTGTTTCCAGGGCTTCCCCCCCTTTTATCAGCACTCCTGCTTGTGCCCCTTTTCCTGTTCCCACCATTATCGCTGTTGGTGTTGCTAATCCCAACGCGCAGGGGCAGGCTATTACCAAGACCGCTACTGCTGCCAGCAGTGAGAATGGGATTGTTGCATGGAATATTCCGAACCATGTTACGAACGTTATTATTGCAATTATGATTACTATTGGCACGAAGTATGCTGAAACCTGGTCTGCAAATCTCTGTATAGGTGCTTTCTGTCCTTGTGCCTCTTCTATCAGCTTTATTATGTGTGCCAGTGTTGTTTCTGCTCCTACCTTTGTTGCTTTGAAGTGGAAGCTTCCGTGTTTGTTTATCGTTCCGCCAATTACCGTGCTTCCTTTTTTCTTCTCAACTGGTATGCTTTCTCCTGTTATCATGCTCTCGTCTATGCTTGATTCGCCTGCTGTTATTATTCCGTCTACCGGTATTCTTTCCCCTGGTTTGACTATTACTATGTCTCCTGCTTTTACGTCATCAACTTTTATCGTTACTTCTTTTCCGTTTCTGATTATCGTTGCTGTTTTTGGTGCCAGTTTCATGAGTTTTTTTATTGCCTCTGATGTTTTTCCCTTTGCCCTTGCTTCCAGGTATTTTCCCAGCATTACCAAGGTTATCAGTACTGCTGATATCTCGAAGTAGGTTTCTGCTTCCATTCCCGCAGTTATCATAAGGTATATGCTGTAGAAGTATGCTGCGCTTGTTCCCACTGCTATTAGGGTGTCCATGTTGCTGGTTTTGTTTTTTAGTGCGTGCCACGCTCCTTTGTAGAATCCCGATCCTACGAAGAACTGTACTGGTGTTGATAGTATGAATAGTATGTACGGCTTGTAAGGGATCATTAAGAACATGCTTATTAGAAGTGCTGGTGTGGCAAATATTGCGCTTGTTATGAATAGGTATTTTATTTTTTGTATTTCTTTCCTTTTTTTCAGCTCCTCTTTTTTGACGTCTATCTTTTCTGCTGCAGGCTGTGCGCTATAACCTTTACTTTTCACAACTTCTATCAGTTTGTTTACATTTACCTTTTCAGGGTCGTAGTCTACCGTTGCTCTTTCTGTTGTCAGGTTTACGTTTGCGCTCTTTACGCCCTCTGTTTTGTTCAGAGCTCTCTCTATTGTTGTTGCGCATGATGCGCAGTGCATTCCCCCGATTGCCAGGTTTATTTTTTTGATTACCATATTTATTGATAGGTGTTATCTTCTTTTTAATATTATCTTTAAGGTCTAGGCTCCGCAGCCGCAACCGCAGCCGCCGCCTCCGCAACCGCCGCCAGCTCCGCAAGTGGAGCTTTGTGGCGTGTTTACTTTTGCCAGCTCTTTTTGTACTTCTTCTTGTGTTCCCACATCTTCCTTTACTATGAATGCTCCCCTGAGCATTCCCATCCAACAGCTCCAAGGAACAGTCCCCTCCCTGTCAGGGGTGAATTCTATAACGTTGAGTCCTTGTTTGAGTTTTATTTCTAGGTCATATTCCGGTACTATTATGGGATTGTTGCAGCTTGTTAGTTGCTTTACATTTATGTTCCATTTTACAGGCACTCCTTTTTTCAGCACGAACTTGTTTGGGCTGTAGCCGTTTGCTGTTACGTCCATGTTTATTTCCTGGTACCCGTCTTTTAGTGCTATGTTGTTGGTGTCTTCTGTTGAAAATGATGTTACCGTGCTTAGGTTTGGTTGTCCTGCTAACGCCAGTCCCCTGTTTAGCATCACCACTCCGAGTATTATTACTATTATCGCTGATGCTTTTAGTATTTTTTTGGTCAGTTGTGCGCTAACTACAGATGTTATTATCCCGAATCCCATCATTACCGGCAGCGTTCCAAGTCCGAACGCCAGCATTGTTAGGGCCCCTTGTATTGGGCTCCCTGTTGCTGCCGCAAATACGTACATGGCTTGCAAAGGCCCACAGGCTATCATCAGTCCGTTTAGTAGTCCTATGACCAGTGGGTTTTTGCTTTTTGTTTTTTCTTGCAGTTCTGTTATGAATTTCGGTCCTCTTATTTGTAGTCTTCTTGTCCATTTGAATATTCCGAACATGTTCAGCCCGAATATTACCAGAAATGTTCCTGCCAGTATGGCTGCTATTCCCCTTAGGGCGGGTGTGAATGTGAATATGCTCCCTATGAGCCCGAAGAATGCTCCCAGTGCTGTGTATGTTATTGTTTTTCCTGCTCCGTAAGCCAGGTGGGATTTCAGGTTTATTTTATTGTTTTGTGTTGCTTCTTTTGCTGTGTAGGAAACAACGAACCCTCCGCACATGGCTATGCAGTGGAATCCTGTTAGAAGTCCTATAGCGAATATTAATGCGAGGCTTGTTCCTGGTCCTATTTCTGGCAGGTCAAGTCCTGTTGTGTTTTTGAGTATGAAGTAGGCCCCTATCAGTAGAATTAGTATGCCCAGGGTTATGCTTATGTATTTGTAGTTTAGTTTCTTTTTTGTTGATTGTTCTCTTTCCATGATTTCTTTTTCTGTTGCGAGTTCTGTTCCTTCTACGCACTCATACCCTTTTTTTTCTATGGCTTCTACTATGTCTATCAGTTTTGTTTTTTGGTTGTTGAATTTTATTTTTGCAGTTTCTTCTGTGTAGCTTACTTTGACTTCTTCAACTCCTTCCAGCTTTTTCAGCTCCCTTGTGATCATGGTTTCGCATGCGCCGCAGCTCATGCCTTTGATTTTCAGTTTTATTTCAGTCAACTTTGTATCCCTCCTTTATTATTGCCATCTTTATCGCTCCCAGGGTTATTTTTCTTTCATCGTAAGATATTAGTGCCTGGCCTTTTTGGTGGTCTACTTTTATCTTTTCCACGCCTTCCAGTTCTTTTACGCTCTCTTCTATGAGCATTTCGCAGCTTCTGCAGTGCATTCCCTTTACTTGTAGTATTGCTTTCATTCTCTCATTGGTAAATTGTGGTTTTGTATATATTTTACTCACAAAACAACGCGTTGGTTAAGGCTGAAAATCGTTCCTTTTAAGAAAATATAGTTTTTTATCGTTCAGAATTGTTCAAAAAACCTTTTTTAGGTATATTTTGTTTGTTTTGCCGCTTTCTTCCTTGCTGATTAGGTTTTTCTGTTCTAATTGTTTGAGTATTACGCTGAGTTTTGTTTTTGACAGACCTGTCCTGTATTTTAATGTTGATTGTTGTATGCCTTCCTGCTCCCTTACCGCGAGTATTACTTTTTTCTCGTCTTCGTCCAGGCCTGTTAGCAGTGCCTTGAATTTTTCTTCTTGTGTTTTTTCCTTGTTTTCTTTTTGTATGGCAGTCGTTATCTTTTCTTGGTTTTCTTGTAGTATTTTCTGGCTCTTGTCAAAGAGTAGTAGATAGAATCCTAAGGCAGCTACGAATGCTGCCAGTCCCATGCCTATGTACGTTGTAGTGTTTGCTCTTTCGTGGGAGCATACCTGTCCCTGGTAGCAGCTTCCGGTTGTCTGTATTTGTATGTCTACCAGTCTTCCTGTTTCTGATTTTATGTAGAAGAATATTGCAACTATTATGAGTGAGGCTATTATTAATGCTATACCTAGTTTCTTGTTGTCCATCAAAAAAACTCCTTCTAGGCTGTTTAAAAGCCTTATGGAACCCTAATCTTCACGGCTATCTTTTTCAGGTTCGGTTCTTCCACTATCGGCCCGTAGTCTAACGGCACGAGTTTGTTTATTAATGTTTGTTTGAAGTGGAATGGCGCTACTAGAAGTCCCTCTGGTAGCTTATATGATATTTTTGCTTTTATCCTTACCTTCCCCACTCTTGACTTCAGCTCTATTTCCTGTCCGTCTTTTATTTTCAGTTTTATGGCGTCTTCCTTGCTTATGAGGCATACTGCTTCCGGGTCCAGTTTGTTCAGGTTTGTTCTTTCGCTCATTTCTGAGGTGCAGAATTGATGCATGAACCTTTCCGTTGTTAGTACGTAGGGGTATTCTTTGTTTGTTGGTTCTTCAAATCCCTCAAAATCAACTGGGTGGTACCTTGTGTATTTGATTTTTCTTTCAGCGAATTGGGATTCTCCTTCCCTCAGTTTTTCTATACTGATGTTTTTGTAGTCGCTGATCTCTTTTTTTATCTCTTTCATTATTTCCATAGCATCTTTGTAGTGGTAGTGTTTGTGGAAGTATGTTGCTAATTCTTTTACTATCCTCCAATTTGCTTTTCCATATACTGGCTCTATTGCTTTTTTTAGCATTCTTATTCTCGATTCTGCGCTTGTGTATGTTCCTTCCCTCTCTGCCCACGTGCAGCTTGGTAGAACAACGTTCGCATATTCCATGGTCAGGCTGGGGAAGCTTGTTTGTAATACTATGAACATTTTTTTCATTATTTTATGTGCCCTGTTTAGTTCTGGCAGGGATTGTGCTGGGTTGCTTTCCATCACGTAAAGTGCTTTTACAGGTTTGTAGAATATGTAGCTGGATATTGTTTCTCCCCTGTTTCTGGGTTCGAATCCCACGTCTCCTGTTCCTTGTATGTTTGCCTTCCCCCTCATTGGTATTACTTTGCCTTTTTTTGCTATTGCTAGGTTTGCTGCCGCAAACACGTTGCTTGCGCCGTTTGTGTGTTGTGTCATTCCCATTCCATAGCCTATGACGAATTGCTGGCTTTTTACAACCTCGTTGCATATTCTTGCTATTTTTTCTGTGGTTGTTTTGCATATTCCTGCCACCCTCATTTTTGTATAACCACTTATGTTGTTCCTCATCCTTTCATTTACCCCTACCTTGTTTTTTTCTACCACCTCTTTCATTATGGCATTCAGCAGGGCTGTTTCTGTGCCTGCTGCTATTTCAAGGTAGAGGTCTGCTTCCTCGCATGTTTGGTTCATGTACTCGTTCACGCAAATTAGTGTTGCTCCTTTTTTCTTCGCTTCAAGTATCTTGTTGAATACTACTGGGTATGATATTTTTGTGTTTGTTCCTATCAGTAGTATGCAGTCCGCATTTCTGAAGTCCTCATAGTTTGCTGTCATTCCCTTCACGCCAAACACTTCGTTCAACGCATAGACTGTTGTTGCATGGCAAAGTCTTGAGCAGCTGTCCAAGTTTTCTGTTTTGAATACTTCTCTTGCGAATTTTTGTAGTAAGAACAAGTCTTCGTTAGTGGCAGGACTTGAGGCGTAAAACGCTATCTCATTGGGTTTTATTTTCTTTAATTTTTGTTGTATATAGTGGTATGCTTCTTTCCATTCTACTTCTTTTAGTTTTCCGCCTTTTCTTATCATCGGTTTTTTTATTCTGTCTTTTGCATAAATGCACTGGTAGCTTGTCAGTCCTTTGACGCAGGGTTTTCCCTCGCTTACCGGATCAGAAGAGTCTGGTTTTATTCCCACTACCTTTTCCTTGTCCACTTGTATGTTTAGAGAACATCCAACTCCGCAGTATGGGCATACCGTCTTTACTAGCATTTTTTTCCTCTTTTTTTATATTTTCTTTATGTGTATTATGTTTACAGGGCAGTTTTTTTCTGCTTCTTCGTTACAGCCTACTTCGTCAAGCTCTGTCTTTTTTGGGCTTGATTTTCCGTCTTCTTTCATCTCCCAGTTGTCTGGGCATACCGCTGCGCACATCCCGCAGCCTATGCATTTTTCTCTCTCTTGCACTATCTTGTACTTGGCCATTTTATCACCTTATGAGTAATCGACATAAGCATCTTTTTTTCTTAAATATTTTATTACATTGATCGCAGCCTTGCATCCTTCTCCCACGCATATTGCTACTTGTTTGTTCTGTCCTGTTGCCTCTCCAGCTGCGTAGACTGCTTCCATGCTGGTCTCTCCTTTTTCATCTGTCTTTATACTGTTACCTGTTAGTTCAAGTCCCAGTTTCCTTGCGAAGCTTGCGGATGAAGCAGTGCCTACT
>JBDRNX010000040.1:0-2651 GCA_043810595.1 archaeon | reverse complement strand
CAGGCTTCATAAATATTAACTCTTCTTGAACTGAGCGATAATATCGATAAGATCAACATGACCCAAGAAAACAGCCCTGCAGCAATAACGCTTAAGACCCAGTTCGTCCAACACCTTCTTAGCAGACTCACCCTTAGCAGTCCTCTCTACATACTCCTCATAGAGATGACCTATGGGCTTACCGCAAGAAGTGCACCTTACTGGAATTATCATAGCAAGAAATTTCCGCGCCAGGGTTTATAAAGGTTTCTAATCAAAGATCAGCAATAACCCTCTTCGCTTCTGCGACAAGAAACTTAAACTCCTCTTTAGTTACCTGCACACCCTCATAGTTAATCTCGACTATGCGACCTGAAAGACTGATTATATCATCCTTATGCTTAACCCTTCTCTTTCTCAACTCCGCAACCAACTCATCATGAGTAAATTCATAATCAATCTTCAAACGATTAGAAAGAAAAACCTTCAAAACCCAAGCAAAATCATCAAAAGCACCCTGATTGAAAGGTTTTTTCTCCAAGCGGGAAAGCTTCCTCAGAGCAGCGTCCCTCAACTCAACCTCTTCAGTTTTTTCTTCCTTACGCTTGCTTAAAACTTTCTGAAAACCAACCCTAAGCTCACCAAATCTCTTGCCTAACACACCAAAATCCCTCACAACCTCTTTTTTAACAGACTTAAGATTCATATATTATAACTCAGCATTTACGTTATAAATATCTTTGTAACTACTTCTGGGTTTAAATGCATGTTTTTATAGATAAATTTACAATAAAATTAAAAAATGGAACCAACGAGTGATCTCAAAAAAATAAAAAAAGAAATTTCTAAGATAGTGGTCGGACAAGAAGAAGTAATAGACGGCCTGTTAAGAGCAATCCTAGCAGACGGACATGTGTTAGTGGAAGGAGTTCCTGGAATAGCAAAAACACTTCTCGTAAGGACCATGGCAGTAGTGACCGGATGCAGCTTCAAAAGAATACAATTCACAGTAGACTTATTGCCCACGGACATCACAGGAATAACAGCATACCACGAAAAAAAAGGATTCTACATAGTAAAAGGACCAATCTTCGCGAACTACATAATAGCTGACGAAATAAACAGGGCACCACCAAAAACACAATCAGCTTTACTTGAAGCGATGCAAGAAAAACAAGCAACCATAGGAAAAGAAACCTACCCCATACCAATACCATTCTTTGTAATGGCTAACAACAACCCCATAGAACAAGCAGGCGTATACCCCTTACCAGAAGCACAAATAGACAGATTCCTGTTCAAACTGAAAATGGGTTATCCAGACGAAAAACAATCAAAAGAAATCATAGAAAAAAACATCACCCTAAAAAGATTCGACGATTACAAACTGAAAGCAGTAACAAACCCAAAGGAGATATTAAAAATGCAAGCATACACAAGAAGCATAAAACACAGCGACAAGATAAAAGATTACATATGCAAGATAGTAATAGCGACAAGGAATCCCAAAAAATACGGAATAAACCTGGGCAAATATATAGAGTGGGGCGCATCACCCAGAGCAAACATAGGGCTGTTCATAGCTGCAAAAGCAGATGCTGTAATGAAAGGCAACAAATACATCACGCCATCGAATATTAAAAACATAGCATACGATGTTCTAAGACACAGAATCCTCCTAAACTACAGGGGAAGGGCGGAAGGCATAAACACAGACGACGTAATAAAAGAAGTACTTGCCAAAGTACCTCTCCCGTAAAAAATGGCAGAAAAAAGAAGGTTGAAGATAAACCTCGACGAGGCAATAAGGAGACTTGAAATAACCACTAGAGGAGCAGTAACGACAGGTCTGATGGGGAACTACAGAAGCGCAGTAAGGGGAAAAGGACTCGAATTTGAGGATTACAGAACTTACAACCAAGGTGATGACGCTTCCCTCATAGACTGGAAAGCATCCGTAAAAGCAAACAAACTACTCGTAAAAGAATTCGTAGAAGAAAGAAACCTAGAAGTGTTCTTTTTAGTAGATGCGAGCTCATCCATGATCACAGCATCAACACCCAAACTGAAAAGCGAATACGTGGGAGAGATAGTAGCATCACTCACATACACAATATTGCATGTAGGAGACAGCGTGGGAATGGCATTATTCACAGACAGCCCAATAAGAGAGGTAAAAGAGGGAGTGGGAATGGAACAATTCTACATAATATCAGAAGCACTCGTCGACCCAAACAATTACGGAGGAGGATTCGACCTCGGAAAAGCCATGGGATACTGCATACAAAAACTCAAACCGAGAACCCTGCTTATAATAATATCAGACTTCATAACATTAGACGAGAAATGGGAAGCCATAGTCAGGGTAGCATCAGAAAAATTCGACCTTATAGGAATAATGGTAAGAGACCCATTAGATGAGAAAATGCCGAGAATACCCGGACAAGTATTAGTCGAGGACCCGTACACAGGAAGAAGGATGATAATAGACCCAAGGATGGTAGCAGATGACTATGAATACGAGGCTAAGAGGGAAATTAAAGGGATGGAGAAAATGTTCAAAGACAACAACTCAAACTTCCTAAAACTAACAACAACGGAAAGATTCGTAGAACCAGTAATAAAAATGTTCGCGGAGAGAAAAATAAGATGAACCTAGCCTTCACCAACCC
>JBDRNX010000039.1:0-2908 GCA_043810595.1 archaeon | reverse complement strand
GTGCTTTATGATAGGTCCACCTAACAGAGTTCAGTCAAAAGTACGGGGTAAGGTGAGAAGGTATCGTGATGATGTTAATAGGTTTCATCTTGCTGATAGTCCGATATTTTTGAGGGATAGAAAACCTGTCAAGAAATTTCCATGATTTTTTTGGAAAGTTAGTTTTATATATCCTTTGTCTATTATTTGGCCCATGCTGAGAAGGTCTAACTATCATATTTTGTATCTGCCGAACGATTCTAATCCTAGCGGTAACTGGCACGGCTTTAACGTTGAAGTTACTAAAGAATTCTGTAATTTTGCAAAAAAACTTGATATAAACCATGATTCTTATGAGGATTTGACTTATGACATGATTAGGGTTGCTGGTTTTAAGAGCATAACAAGGGAGAATTTCAAGGGTCCTCTCACCCGTTGGGACGGCGGTCTTCTTAGGCATATCATCGTTCCCGGTAACGCTTCCTCTTTGGTTCTTTCATTCGATCTTCCTGACCAGCCTAAGTACATTTCCCATAACGTTGATGATGTTTCTCAGATGTCTGCTCTGATGGCTGTGATAACTCGCTATATACTTGAGGTGGACTACAGCATTCCTGTGAAGAAGAGAAGGTTCTAGCTAAGTTGAAAATTTTTCGGTTTTTTCTTAAATACTTTATTTAAAAAATAAAATATGTTCATTTCCATGAAGAGGTATTATCTTGATTCTTGTATCTGGCGTGATTATTTTGAGGATAGGAAGGATAGGTTCAGGCCTCTTGGCGAGTGGGATTTCATGCTGATTAAGAAAATAGTAGACAATAATGATTTGGTGCTTTACTCAGATTCTGTTCAAGATGAACTTAGTTTGTTTTATTCTGGTGAACAGATTAAGAACTTGCTTTCTATAGTTCCTAATTCTTTATTAGTGCATCTTAAAGCATCAACTGATCAAATTGATGAATCTGTAAAACTGTCAAAAAGGGTTGGCATTCAAAAGATGGACGTTCTTCATGCTATATTAGCAAGGGACAATAAAGCAATATTGGTCACCAGGGATAAGCATTTCTATGAATTGTCAGAATATCTAATTATAAAAAAGCCTGAAGATTTAATCCAACTTTAGGTTATGTCTCTTTGCTAGCTTCCTGAACGCAAGTTCTCCTATTTCTTCATCGCTTAGGTTGGTTTTCCTGTGGTTTTTTCCTGCCCCAAAGTATTTTTCCAGATTTTTGAGGGCTATCTCTTTCTCTATTTCCATTATTTTGCTCCTTATTGCATCTCTAACAAACTCTGTTCTTGTGCTGTAACCATTGTTCTTTATGGCCTTGTCGATATCGTTGAGCAGTTTCTCGTCCATCTTCAAACAGATAGTCTCCATGGTATTACTTAGTATATACAAAGTATATATAAGCATTTTGATTGTTTAATCCAAGGTCTTATGTTTTTTCTGTAATGCCTTTTTCAGAAAAGTTTTTATATGAGTAATTTAACTTTTATTGTCTAAAGAGAGGTGTTTTTCATGCCTGCTAAGAACGTTGAAAAGAAAATCATTGTCAAGGAAAAGGTTCCGAAAAAGAGGGTTACCAAGTCTTCTACTAAGGAAGAGATAATTAATCAGCTCTTGCAGAGCAACCTTGCTTTGCAGGACAAGACCGTTGATTTGTTGCACGGTATGAAGGACTTGACAAAGAGGATGGATAACATGGTTAAGCTTTTTGAGGAAGCAGCAACCCAGGTTAAGTCCGGTACTGACGAGCCTTTGATGAAGAAGTTAGAAGAATTGCTCGATCAGAACAAGACCATTGCCAAGGGCTTGATTTTGTTGGAGAAGTATGTCAGAGAGCGTGCTTCTGCTACGATGCCCGGATTCTCCCCGAGGAGCAGCGTTCCGCCTCCTGAGCCGTTTTGAAAATGGACATCAAGTTCATAAGGGATGATACTGAACAGAAAGCTATTGAAGAGTTGAATGAGATTCTTGAGGTTCTTTCTTCCAAGCAGTACTCCCGTGATGTTTATGCTGCGAAGAAGTTCTTGCTTGCTTTGTTCACGGCCAGCAAGCAGCCCGCTCCCACTCCTGTGAAGGTTGCTCCATTTCCTGCGCAGCATCCTACTTTTGTTGAGGAGGTTTCTTACATTCCTTCTGCTATTTCCGGTGAGTTTCCGAGGGAGTTTTTCATTCCCATGAAGGTTAAGGCCAGGCCTGTTGTTAAGGTGCCCACTCCCCCCCAGTCCCAGCTTCTTAAGGCTTATGAGCAGGCTCGTATGAAAAAGATTCCTGTTGCTAAGCCTGAGGCTCCGACGCCGGCTCCCGAGCCTCTTGTGAAGGCGCCTGAGGTTGAGAAGAAGGTTGAGGGCATTCCCGCCCCTCCTGAGGAGCAGGTTATTGAGCTTGAGGAGGCTTTCCATGATTTGGAAAATAACTATCCCTTGCCTGTTTTGAAGGGTCGTAACGGCGTTGCTATTGTTCGTAACTCAGTTGAGAAGTCTGCTGACGGCATGGTGTATAATGTTGCTGAGCCTGTTGTCGATGCCAAGGCTGTTGGTTATGCTAAGGATTTGATAGCAAGGGACATAAAAAAGGATCCCTCCAAGTTTGATGATGACGCTTTCATGTCCAAGCATCTTGCCAAGGCTTTGAAGAAATCAAAAATTGCTTATTCTGATGATTATGCTGACAGGCTTAAGTATTTCGTGAAGCGTGATTTGGTCGGCTTCGGTCGTGTTGATCCTTTGCTGCAGGATCCCAATGTTAAGTCTGTTATTTGTGACGGCGTTGACAAGCCTGTCCGTGTTGTTTTCAATAACGGTTTGGAAGTTAAGAGTAATGTTGTTTTTTCCAATCAGGATGAGCTGAACTCTTTTGTGAAGTATCTTTCTTCTAAGTTCCCTTATAACCCCAAGCTGGGTCCTAACTTCGAGGGCAATTATA
>JBDRNX010000038.1:0-16909 GCA_043810595.1 archaeon | reverse complement strand
AAACGGGATCGGGTGGGACCAGGCCACTATGACCGTCCGAATTTTTCCCTTCTTTCTATGTTTATAAACCTATCGTTTCGGCCTTAAAAACGGTAAGTTTTTTATATGTAAGGTCCATTTTTGATATCAGCATCTACTATGAGTGATACGCAATTGGTCCATCTGTTGGAGAATAAGCCTCCTACAATCGAGGGAAGGAAAATGGAAGTTGAGACTTTTAAGAGAAGCTCCGATCTCGCAGACCTTCTTGGATTTTTTGAAAGCAACGGTTTCATTGGAGAGATGAGAAAACTCACCACTTCTGACGAGAGGTTTTTTTATTTTACCAAGGCGCTTGAGGAGTATTATAGGAAGCCAGACATCAATTTCGGTTTTTTTATCCTTAACAAGTTTCAGAAGGAACATCCCGAGTTTGACTTCGGCATGTGTCCTCAGCTTTCTATAAATCTCGGCAAAGCCGGTTATATAAAATTCTGTTCTCCTCCCGGCAGGGATCCTTTCAGGGTTTATTGCACAGGTTTTAGGTTTGACTCTTGTGATGACTACCAGAAGCGGTCATAGCATCTTCAGCTTTCCCGTTACTCTGTCTATTCTTTCTTCTTTGTCCGGTCCTATTGCCATGCATGTTATGGTTGGTTTTTTGAAGAATGTCCTTCCTGCATCCCTTATTAGTGCTGTTACTAGTTTTGTTTTTTCTGCTTCTTTTTTTAGTTTTAATAATTCTTCTTCGTTTTCTACTTTGAGCACTACTTTTTTCATGCCTTCTTTTTTCCATTCTTCTACTTTTTTCTTCTCGCTTTTCAAAGTCGCTTCTACAGATGCATGACTCGATTGAGCTGCCGTTTTTCCCAAACTCATCTTCAGGCTTTTTATCACTACGATTGCTTGTTTCATTATGCAAAGAACTGTGAAACCAGCCCTCCGAAGTAGTGTGCTGCTACCACTACAATTACCGCTATCAGCAGATGTTCTGCTATAACAATAAGCGGTTTTTTGTTCCTTATTTTTGCTATCATATAGCTGAAGAATGCTATGCATGACATCCCCCATGCGATGCTTATTATGATTGCGTTAGTAAGTGAAAACAGCAAAACTGGGATGAGGAATGTTAGTGGAAAGAGTAGTTTTGTAAAAAATGTGGATAGTGTTGCTTCCCAGATGGCTCTTTCTTTTATGTTCTCCGACTCTTCTGATAGGTGCATGCCTAGTGAGTCTGAGAATGCGTCTGCTATCGCTATGGTTATTATAGCTCCGGTGACAACGAGTTTTGAGTGTGTTCCAGAATTCAGCCCCACCATCAATCCTAAGGTGGTTGTCACCGCTGATGTTAAGCCAAAAATGAATCCTCCTCTTAATGCTTTATGCATGTTATTATTTATTTTTTTGTTGTTTAAAAACTTATTTGTTGAATTTCTTGTTTAGAAGTTTTATTAGGTGTTCCTTGAATTTTAGTTGCTCTTTTATGCTGTTGAACACCTCTATTCCTATGACCTCTCCGAACAGGTAGTTTGGCAGTTTTTTTATGTATTCGAATTCTCTCAAGCTTTTTACCGTGTGCAGGTCTTTGTTTTTCTTGTACGAATAGCCGTTTATGTGGTTGCATCTGAAGTATTTTTTTACCTTCCTTCTTTCTTCTATGTAGTCATATTCTCTTGAGTTCAGTTTTTTCTCCACCATGTAATGGGACAAGTCCACGCAGAATCCTCCTATCCTGTTTATTTTGACGTTTTTGGGTACCCTGTTATCGACGTTCATCTCGAGGTACAGCTTTTTGTTATTTCCATTCCATTTCCTCATAACCCTGAATGTGTTTTCGTGTATCGTGAAGTATTTTGTTTTGAATTTTTTTATCAGGAATTTTATTTCTTTTATATTCATGTCGTTTCTTAAATGCACCAGAGGTATTTCTTTTGCCTTTGATTTTAGCAGCGCTTCGTATATTTTCTTCCTCTGTTCGGGTTTGAACATTTCTAAGAATAAGGCTATTTTTCTTATGTTGTGCTTGTTTATTTCCTCAAGTTGTTCCTGCCAGTGTTTTTTCTTCCACCCTGTCAGTCCCACCAGTATTTTTTTCGTGAAATCTTTTGCCATCGTTTGTTCTTATTTCGGAGTTATTTATAAATCTTGTTGAATAGAAAACATTTTAAATGTTTTCAGTCTAATTCTTCTTAAGATGTTGAGGACTCATACGTGTGGGGAGTTGGATGCTAAGGATGTTAATAAGAAGGTTTCTCTTTGCGGCTGGGTTCATTCGAGGCGTGACCACGGCGGTGTTATTTTCATCGACTTGAGGGATCGTTACGGCCTAACACAGGCGGTTTTTGACCCTTCTCATAGTAAAAATGTTCATAAGGATGGCGAGAAGCTTAGGCGTGAGTTTGTTATCAAGGTTGACGGTGTTGTTAAGGCTCGCAAGAAGGGTATGGAGAACAAGAAACTTGCCACTGGCGAGATCGAGGTTTTTGTTGATAAACTTGAAGTTCTGAACGAGTCTGATGTTCCACCCATTGAGATTGATGACAGGATTGTTGCCAATGATGACATGCGTCTTGAGTATCGCTATCTTGATTTGCGCAGGCCTCTTATGCAAGACCATATCAGGCTTCGTCATGATATAGCGCAAGAGACTCGTGAGTACATGAATAGTAAGAAGTTTCTTGAGATTGAGACTCCGTTGCTTATCCGTTCCACTCCTGAGGGTGCTCGTGACTATATTGTTCCTTCAAGGGTTAACCCTGGCAAGTTTTATTCTCTTCCGCAGTCTCCGCAGCTTTACAAGCAGATTTTGATGGTTTCTGGTTGCGACCGGTACTATCAGCTTGCTAAGTGTTTGCGTGATGAGGATTTGAGGATTGATCGTCAGCCTGAGTTTACGCAGATTGATATCGAGATGTCTTTCCTTGAGGAAGAGGATATTTATGAGTTGGTTGAGGGTTTGATGAAGCATGTTTTCAAGAAGGTTTTGAATGTTGATTTGAAAACTCCTTTCAAGCGCCTGACTTACGATGATGCCATGTCCAGGTACGGTTCTGATAAGCCTGACTTGAGGTTTGGGTTGGAGTTGTATGACGTTACTAAGGTCGCTAAGGATTCTGATTTTTCTGTTTTCAAGAACGTTATTGCGCACGGCGGCATAGTTAAGTGTATGAACGCAAAGGGTTGTGGTAACTTTTCGAGGAAGGATCTTGATGAGCTGACTGCTCACGCTGCTGTTTACGGTGCTAAGGGTTTGGCTTGGGCAAAGGTCGAGGATGATGTTTTGTCCTCTTCTATCATAAAATACATAAGTGAAAAAATCCAGAAGGAGATAATAAAGGTTACAGGTGCTAAGAATAACGATTTGGTTCTTTTCGTAGCTGATAAGCCTAAGGTTACGAATGATGCTCTTGGTCAGTTGAGGCTGTTTATTGCCCGGAAGCTGAATCTTGCTAAGCCCGGTGAGTATAATTTCTGCTGGGTTACTGACTTCCCATTATTTGAGTGGAGTGAGGATGAAGAGAAGTATGTTCCTATGCATCACATTTTCTCTATGCCTAAGTTTGAGGACATGAAGTATCTTGAGAAGGATCCTTCTAAGGTTAAGGGTCAGCTTTATGACCTGACTTTGAACGGTGTTGAGATTGCTGGCGGTTCTATAAGGATTCACAAGAGGGATATTCAGGAGAGTGTTTTGAAGGTTATTGGCATGGATTATGCTCAGGCTGAGCGTAATTTCGGTTTTTTGATCAAGTCTTTTAGGTTCGGTGCCCCCCCTCACGGCGGTATTGCTGTTGGTTTTGACAGGCTTGTTGCTCTGATAGGCGGTCAGAATGATATTCGTGAGTTTATTGCTTTCCCTAAGAATAAGTCTGCTCAGTGTCCGATGGACGGCAGCCCGTCGGAAGTTGAGGATAGCTTGCTTAGGGATGTTCATGTTAAGCTTGATGTTGTGAAGAAAAAATGAAGGTTGATAAAGAACTTATTATAAGAGTGGCTAAGAACGCTCGTCTTAATCTTTCTGCTAAAGAGGTTAATGAGTTCATCAAGGATTTTGAGGATATTTTGGGTAATTTTTCAGTGCTGGATAAGGTTGATGTTAAGGATGTTGAGCCTTCTTTTCAGCCTATTCCTGTGAAGAATGTTTTCCGTGAGGATAACGTGGGCGTTTGTTTGTCTCAGGATGATGCTTTGAGTAACGCTGCTCACAAGAAGGATGGTTATTTCAAGGGTCCGAAGGCGTTTTAGTATGCAAGGTATTGGTGTTTTGGATTATCTGAAGGGTGTTAAGGACGGTAATTTTTCTGTAGTTAAGACTGTCAGGGGTATTATCAAGGAGGCTAAGGAGCTTAATTCGACTTATCACTATTTTAATTTCATTTCTGAGGAGCTTGCTTTGAAGCAGGCGAAGGAGATTGAGAAGAATCCTAAGGGTCGCCTTGCTGGTTTGCCTGTTTCTGTTAAGGATTGTATCTGTGTTAAGGGTGTTGAGTCAACTGCTGGCTCGAAGATTTTGAAGGGTTACGAGCCTGTTATGAATGCTGCTGCTGTCCAGAGATGTATCGATGAGGGTGCTGTTATTATCGGTAAGACCGCTCAGGATGAGTTTGGTTTTGGTAGTTTTTCCACCAACGTGGGTGTTGGTTTTAAAACTCCTAAGAATCCCCTTGACAAGTCTCGCGTTACGGGTGGTAGTTCTGGTGGTGGTGCTGGGTTTGCTGCCTTAACAAAGTTTCCGCATGTTGCTCTTGCGGAGTCTACTGGCGGTTCTATAGTTAACCCTGCTTCTTTTTGTGGTGTTGTTGGTTTCTGTCCTACGTATGGTTTGGTTTCTCGTTATGGTTTGATTGATTATGCTAACTCTCTTGATAAGATCGGCGTTATTTCCAAGGATGTTCCTTCTTGCGAGCTTGTTGCTGATGTTATCGCTGGTTATGATAAGAGGGATTCTACTTCCCTGAACAGGGAGTTGTTGGATGGTAAGGTTAAGAAGGTTGCGATTATCAAGGAGTCCTTTGATGTGGATAAGGAGGTTAAGGATACGATTATAGGCAAGGTTAACGATCTTGGTTATGAGTATGAGACTGTTTCCCTTCCCCTTACCCTTAAGTATGGCATTTCCACCTATTACATAATTGCCACTTCTGAGGCTTCCACCAATCTTGCTAAGTTTTGTGGTATGCGTTATGGTCTTTCCAAGCCGCTGAAAGGTGGTTTTGACGAATACTTTTCAGAGGTTAGGAGTGATGCTTTCGGTAAGGAGGCTAAGCGTCGTATTATATTGGGTACTTTTGCTCGTATGGCTGGTTTTCGTAACGCTTATTATTTGAAGGCTATGAAAGTCCGTACTAAAATCATTGACGAGTACAAGAGGGCCTTCAAGAAGTATGATGTTTTGGTTTCTCCTACCATGCCAGTGATTGCACCCAAGTTCTCTGAAACTGATAAGCTTACTCCTTTGCAGAATTACATGATGGACATCTTGACTGTTGGCCCTAACCTTGCTGGTCTGCCTCACCTTTCTGTTAAAGCTGGCCTTGTTGATAAGATGCCTTTGGGCATTATGTTTACAGCGGACCATCTCGGTGACAAAAAACTTTTTACAATCGGCCGCTGGTAACATTTTCTAAACAAAAATTTTATAAACATATTATAAAGTATTATATTGTATTAGGGGGTACTTATGAAAACTTTAAGCATCCTTATTGATAAGAAGAGCATTCAGAAACTTAAGGCTCTGTCTAAGAAGTTGGACAGGTCTGTGAGTTGGCTCGTTAGGGATGCCGTGAAGAGGTATCTTCCTAAGTATAAAAAAAGATAGGAGGTCTGAGAATGAAAGGTGCCATGGAGAGAGTGGGTGTTTGGTCTTTCATCGCTGGGTTGGTGATTGCTATAATCGCTGCCTTGGTGTGGGGGGTTACAAGCACTGTAGTGTGGATTCTTGGTATTCTGGGTATTATAGTGGGACTGATTAACATCGGCGACAGAGAGGTTATGATGTACTTGTTGGCTTCCATAGCCTTGATAATCGGTGCGTCTGGCCTTATAACCGTAGTAGGTGCAGTTGGTATTGGTGTGAAGATGTTGACTGACTTCTTGCATGCCATAGTGATTTTCGTCGCGCCTGGTGCAGTTGTGGTTGCCATAAAGGCAATTTTCGAAGTCGCCAAGACTAAGTAGTTTTTCTTTCTTTTTTCTTTTTTTAGCATTTTTTCCAAAAAGCCTCTTTACTCTATAAAGCCGCTTTTAAAAATTCTTTGATTTTTTATAATCTTTTATTTAAAACATTTATGATAATAACCGGAAATCTTACAGTTGGTTTAACAATATTTATAAATAAAAATCATTTCTAAGTATTGTGAAGTTTAAAAATTATTTATTAGATCTTATAAGAAGAGACAGAAATGTAAAACCAAGTTCTGATATTTGTATTAATGGTACTAACAAGATTATAAAAGAATCTTATATTGATATTAAAAGATGTAAACCAAATATCAAAAAATTTATGATTAAAAATCTTAAAAGTCCTGCGAATACAATATATTGTTGGATGAGTAGCAGAAATCCTATACCCATCCCAAAACTATACATCCTACTAAATATATGGAAAAAAATATGTAAAAAGACAAATCAAGAATTTGAAGAAAAGTGGGACAAAATCTTTATAACAAACAAAGGATTTAGTGTACATCGGGGGAAGAATAAAGCCATATTACCTATGGAATTAACAGAAGACTTATCATACCTAACAGGATTTATTTTAGCAGATGGTTATCTAAAAGATGAAAATAAATTATTAAAAAGATATAAATTTAGAGAGTATAGTATAGTTATTTGTGACAATTCAAAGGAACATGTAGAGTATCTTAAAGAAATAGTCACAAGCATATTCAAAACTAAATGTAATATTTATTTCACAAAAGATAAAAAAGGCTCATGGTACATCTTAAGATGTACATCAAAACCCGTATTTAGATTTTTTTCTGACGTCTTAAAAATATCACAAGGAGATAAGACAGGAAAGATTAGAGTTCCTGAATTAATTAAAAAATCTAATTTTAATCTACAAAAAGCGTTTATTGCAGGTTTTTCTGATGGTGAGGCTGGAGTAGGTATATCAACAAAAAACCCGTGGTTAGAGATAGCACAGAAATCTATTTATAATAAACCCCCTTTAATATTACTTTGGATTCAAGAAAAGCTTAAAAAGACAAATATTAATCTAAATGGGCCCCATAAAATGTCTAAATTAGGAAATTGTTGGAGATTGCGAACAGCAAGTAAAAAAACAATAAATTTATTTTATCAAGAAATACCTGTTAGACACATAGATAAGGTAAAGGCTTACGAAGAAATAAGGAGGTTTTCTTATGCAGAAAATAGGTCTTGAGGTACATGTGCAACTCAATACAAAAAGTAAAATCTTCTGTTCTTGCCCAACCCAAGGGTCTGAAGAACCTAATACAAGAGTCTGTGATATATGTGGGGGGTTTCCAGGTTCAAAACCCTCTTTCAACAGGGGAGTGCTTATGCAGGCTTTGAAGGTTGCCCTTGCTTTGAATTGTGAGGTTAAGGATTCTATGTTTTTTTCTCGTAAGTCCTATTTCTATCCTGACATGCCCAAGAATTTTCAGATAACACAGTTTGAGATTCCTCTTGCTGAGAATGGTGAGCTGGAAGGTGTTAAGATTAGGCGTATTCACATGGAAGAGGACCCCGGTAGGCTTGTCCATCAGGCCGGGTTGACTCTTGTTGACTACAACCGTTCAGGCGTCCCTCTTGTTGAGGTTGTTACCGAGCCTGATTTTAAGAGTCCTGAGGAGGTTCGTGACTGGTTGAATAAGCTCATCACAATCCTTGAATACCTTGATGTTTATTCCCGTATCAGTGAAGCGTCTTTGAGGGCTGATGCCAACATCTCCACCGACGGTGGTGAGAGGGTTGAGATTAAGAACATAGGTGGTGTTAAGGACATAGAGCGTGCTTTGAATTTTGAGATCGAGCGCCAGAAAAAAGAGAAGGCTGTTCGTGAAACTAGAGGCTGGGATGCTGACAAGGGCGTGACAATTTCCTTGAGAAGGAAGGAGACTGAGGAGGATTATGGTTACATTTTTGAGCCGGACTTGACTGAGTTTGAGATTTCCAAGGATTTGGTTAAGGAAGTTAAAAGCAAGCTTCCTGAGTTGGCTGCTCAGAGGATTAACCGTTTTGTTGATCAGTATAAGATCGATGTTGCCGATGCTGAGGTTCTTACCCAGGATATTCTTCTTGCTGAGTTGTTTGAGAAGGTGGCAAAAGAGATTGATCCTGTTCTGGCAGCCAGGTGGTTGCGCCGTGATTTGTTGAAGCTTCTTAACTACAACAAGAAGACTTTGAAGGATTTGAAGATTGATGAAACACACATAATAGATCTGCTTTCTTTGCTTGAGTCAAGGCAGATTAGCGATAACGTTGCCAAGGATTTGATGATCAGGTTGATGGAGAAGCCTTTCGACGTTAAAGGGTATGTTAAGAAGCATAATCTGTTGCTCGTTTCAGACAGTTCTGGTCTTGATAAGCTCTGTGATGAGGTGATTAAAGAATTTCCTAAGGCTGTTAATGATTTCAAGGCAGGTAATGCTGGAGCTCTTAATTTCTTGATTGGACAGGTTGTTAGGAAAACAAAGGGTACTGCCAGTACCGAGGTTGTTAGGAAGTTGTTTGAGAAGAAGTTAAAATAAAAAAAGGAAGGGATTATTTTCCCTTTATGCATTGGTTGTTGACGCAGTTGTATTTCTTGCCTTGTTCGTTGCAGTCTTGTGCTGTTTCGCAGGTTTTGTACTCGCACTTTGGCACGCATACGTCTATGCAGTTCTCAGCTCCTTCTTCGCAGGCGCTTGCGCAGGGGTTCCAGGTTCCCCCTAGCTTTTCGCATTCTTTTTCAGCCATGAATGTTTCCTTACAGTTAAGTTTACAAGCGTCCCATGTTGTTCTTCCCTCTCTTAAGCATCCCAAGAAGATGTCTCTCACTTCTTTATTACATTCTTTGTTCTGTTTTGCGCATGCTTTGAGTTGTTCGCTGCCTGTTTTCATGCATTCCCTGTATTCTATCCTGTTCTCCCTCAAGTTCCTGCATTCTTTCATGTAGTTCTTCGTGTCGTTAATGCATGTCTTCTGTGTTGTTTTGCATGCGTCCTTTCCAGTGTCGTATGTTTCTTTGCAGTCTTCGTAGCCAGCTTTGAATGTTTTCTCACATTCGTTTCTGCATTCCCACCTATTTTTTTCTTGCGTGTTTATCGCTATTGCTATGCTTATTCCTATTAACAGCGCTATTCCTATAATCATCATCTTTTTCATTTTGAACCTCCAAAGAACCCCTGAGGGTTTTTGCCCTCTCTTTTCTCTTTTTTTATTGCCCTAAAAATATAAAAACGTTTAGCTTACCTTATCATTTGGTGGTAAACTTCTTTTTTTTATTATCTCTATTGTTTTCGTAATGCCGTACGTTGCTAAGAATGCTAGAACTGCTACAAATCCCGAGAATATGAGGTTCCCTAGTATGAACGATACCCCATATTGTTTTATGAGTTGGAAGGTGACATCGCTTACTGATCCTATTTTTCCGTTCCCGAATATCCACATTCCTATCCTTAGGCTTGTGTAGTATATGAACGGTGATGTCGGCCATAATAGTAGCACGTAACCGAGGAATGCTGCCAGTTTGTTTATTCTTAGTATTGCTATAGCTAAGAGCAGTAGTAATATGTTTATTATGGGTACAGCGAGCATTCCCGTGAATACTCCTATGCCGAATCCCAGGGCTATCTCTCTAGGCCCTATTCTCGCTTGTATTACCTCATTGTACCAGTGTTTTGGTCCTTTTTTCAGGTCTAGAAGTATTTTCCTCATAACCCTGTTTTTGTTTCTGTTTTTTATAACACTTTTGTTTATTATATGCTGTAATTAACATATTATAAAATAACCTTATTATTTATTGTTTTAGATTATAACAATATATATAAATAATGCTCATTTTTACTAGTTCTATATTTTGTATTACTCGAATTTTATAACCACAATATGTTGTGTTTCAAAAGGGGGTGTGCCTTTGCGGTGTCCTTATTGCTCTTCGGCTGATTTGAAGGTTGTTGATAAGAGGGGTAGCTCTATTTCTGATGCTATCAGGCGTAGGCGTGAGTGTTTGCGCTGTTCTAAGAGGTTTACTACTTACGAAAGGATTGAGCACATAAACCTTGTTATTGTTAAGAAGGACGGCAGGCATGAGCCTTTTGACAGGAACAAGATTAGGAATGGCATTGTCAAGGCCTGTGAGAAGAGGCCCATTACGTATAACCAAATTGAGAAGATTGTTGATGATATTGAGTACAGGCTTCGCAGGAAAAAATCTTTGGAGATTCCTGCCAGGCTTATTGGTGAATTAGTGATAAGAAAATTGAAACAGCTTGATAAGATAGCTTATATTCGCTTTGCTTCTGTGTATAAGGATTTCCAGGATCCTAGGTCTTTCGAGCAGGAAGTTAAGCTTTTGGCGAAAAAGTAGGGAGGTGGATTGATGACTAACTTAAATGTGGATTCAAAACTGGTGGAGGATTTTACTTCGGAAGAAAAAAATTATCTTGCTTATTGGCTTTCTAGCTTGGAGACTTACAATCCCAATAAGGTTAAGTCTCTTTGCTTGCTGGCAGGCACTTCTGAGATAGTTGCTAATGAGATCGTTGGTGAGATTGTTATTCATGTTGATGATAGCACAAAGATGTCTGAAATCAGGCCTCTAATTTTTGCTTTGCTGCAGAAGTATGATCCTGATGCTGCTAAGCGTTTCAAGGCTTCTGACCTTTATGTTCGAACTTCTAACCAGAACTTCGAACGTTTCAACAAAGGCAAGATAGTTAGCTCTCTTATCAGGGAGACTGGCTTGACTGAGGAGTTGTCTGATGAGATAGCTGATGAGGTTGAGAATTTCATCAGGACTCTGCGTTTGGATTTTCTTTCCTCTCCTGTTGTTCGTGAGATTGTTACCTTTAAGTTGCTTGAGCGAAGGTTAGAGGTGCCTAGGCGTATGTACACCAGGCTTGGTACTCCAATTTATGATGTTGAGCAGATGATTAACAGGGGTGTCTCAACGGATATCAAGCGTGAGAACGCTAACTTGCAGCATACGCCTGAGACTATTAACTGGATCATTTCTGGTGAGGCTTTGGAGCAGTATGCCATGCTTAAGCTGGTCCCTCCCCACATAGCTAATTCTCATCTTTCTGGCGATTACCATATACACATTCTTTCAAACATCGCTACAAGGCCGAACTGCATCCAGCACTATCCTACATTGTTTTTCAAGTATGGTTTGAAGATTGACGGTACTGGTCAGCATACCTCTGTTGCTAAGCCAGCTGGGCATCTTGCAGTTGCTATCCAGCACTGCGCTAAGATCTTGCTTGCTGGTCAGACTCAGATGGCTGGCGGTCAGTCTATTGATAATTTTAACGTTTGGCTGGCTCCTTTCATAAGGGGTTTGTCTGATAAGGAAATCCGTCAAGCTGCTCAGGAGTTTATTTATGAGTTGAATCAATGCTTTGATTATTCAAATCCACTTATTCTAGCCAAAAACAACGGCAGGGAAATATGCAAGATAGGTGAGTTTGTCGAAAGCAAGCTTTATGGCAAGGAAAAAGCCGTGTTAGATGAAGAAATTTTTACATATACAATCGACCAAAATTTAAATCTTAAAAAAACAAGGATAATTGCAGTTGCAAAGAGAAAGAAGAAAGACAATGAAAATGTTATTGAAATAAAAACAAGGCACGGCAGATCAGTAAAAGTTACAGAGAACCATCCTTTATTTGTTTTCAAAGATGGTTTAACTGTAATACCAGCTAAAGAAATAAACAAAGGGGATATAGTAGTGACCTTCAAGAGAATATCGCCCAAAAATGACCTTCTTAAAATTAATCTTATAGAATCCTTGGTTGAAAACCAGGAGGTTGAAATTTATTCTAAGATTTTTGTTACAGGTTTCAAAAAACTGACTGATGATATTGCAAGACACACAAAAATAAGTTTTGCATACTTAGCAAGGTCTATAAATGTTGCAGAAGATGATTTCTGGAGGTGGAGGGAAACAAAAAGGGATTCTGCACCAGTCAAGGTTGTTTACGATCTAATAAAAAAATATCCTTCCTTGATAAACTATGATTTTCTGAAGGTTAAATATGCCGCGGGCAGTTCTGTTAGTTTACCAGCAATTCTAAACCTAGACTCTGATTTTATCAGATTTCTGGGCTATTATGTTTCCGAAGGGCACGCAGTTAAAGATGGTAATACCATCAAGATATCCTCTTCAGATGAAGACATCGTTAAAGATTTGAAAGATCTCTCAAAAAAATATAAGATAAAAATATGTAAGGTAAGTAATGATGATTACAATTTCAACAGTAAGATTCTGCATACTCTTGTTACAAAGATATTCAAATGTGGTTCTCATGCTGATAAAAAAAGGGTTCCAAATTTTGTTTTTGATTCCGAATATGCTATGGTTGAGTTTTTAAAAGCTTACATGAGTGGTGATGGTGGGTTTTGGAAAGATTGGGCTGGGTGTGTAACTACAAGTGAGATGCTCATACATGACTTGTTGTTCTTATATTTAAACCTAGGCATAGTGCCTTCAATAAAAAAAAGAGGCAAAGGTGTTTACAAACAGCAATTCATTCTAGGAATCTTTGGTAAGGATAACTTAGAAAAGTTCTCTAGAATTGGTTTTACAGCAAAGAGAAAGCAGGAAAGACTGGAAAAATACCTGAATGGTTCTGGGACCAATCCAACAAGAACAAGAGATATAATTCCATTATCACATAATGCCGTCAATTACATTAAAGAAAAGAAAATTTTTGAGTATTACAATAGAGACAAGTTAACCAACTATAATTTTGAAAATCTTATGGCGACTGGGTACAAAACAGAACTTTGTCTACTGAATGAATCTGTTTTTTGGGATGTGATTAGTGAAGTGAGTATTTCTCAAGATTACTCTGAAAGTGTTTATGACCTTGAAACAGAAGACCATTCTTTTTTAGCCGGGTTTGGATTTGGTTTTTTGGCCCACAATTCTTACGTCGCTAGAGGTGGCCAGGTTGTTTTTAGCAATGTTGACTTTGAACTGATGATTCCGGGTTATTTGAAGGATGTTCCTGCCATTGGTCCTAAGGGTAAGGTTGTTGGCACTTATGGTGATTATGAGGGGGAGGCCAGGAAGTTTTTGCGGGAGTATGTTAGGTTGAAGATTGAAGGAGATGCGATGGGTAAGCAGCATATGTGGCCTAACGATGTTTTCAAGGTCAGGCCTGAAATTCTTAAGGGTTCTGAGTATGAGGAGGAGTTGGCTTTGATTCACGAGTACATCGCTAAGTTTGGTACTCCCTACATCGCTAACTTGATTCCTGAGTGGCAGACTGAGAACGCTAACTACATGGGTTGTAGGACTCGTCTTGATAGTAATTTTGCTGGTCCATGGGGTACCATAAGGACAGGTAATGACTTGTACATTACTTTGAACCTGCCTCGTATCGCTTATCAATCTAGAGGTAATGATGATAAGTTCTTTGAGTTGATGGATGAACGCCTGAAGAAGATGGCTGACATGCTTGTTTTGAAGCACAGCATTTCTGATAACATCTTGAACAATCAGAACTTGTTGCCTTTCCTGGGTCAGAAGTTTGATGGTGAGCAGTATTATCAGTTGGAGAACACGACTAAGACTTTTGGCTATGCTGGCCTTACTGAGGCTGCTAAGTTCCACACCGGTTTCCATCTGCATGAGGATGCTGGGGGTCAGAACTTTGGTTATAGTGTTGTCAAGTACATACGTGACTATGCTAACGAGATGACGAAGAGCAGCGGTTTGCGTTTCTCTGTTATCGCTTCGCCTGCTGAGACTTGCGCTGCTCGTCTGTCGAAGCTTGATATAGCCAAGTTCGGCTCAAAGAACGTTGTTATTTCCGGTAACGATAAGGCTCCGTATTACACCAACAGTCACATGGTTAAGATGGATGCTGACGTTCCGTTGAGTCAGAAGGTTGCCATAGAGCAGGCTTATCATCCTCTGACAAACGGCGGTCACATCTTCCACATCTGGCTTGGCGAGCAGAGTCCTTCTGCCGATGCCTTGCTTGACTTGACTAAGAAGATGTGCTTGAAGACCGACATAGGTTTCTTTGCCTACACCAAGGACTTTACTGTTTGTAATTCCTGCGCTAACTTCAGTTACGGTTTGAAGAATCTCTGTCCTAAGTGTCAGTCTCAGAACGTGACTGGTTACTCCAGGATTACCGGCTACTATCAGGCTGTCCATAATTTTAACACCTCCAAGAAGCAGGAGCTGAAGGATCGCTTCAGGTATACGGCTCCGGGAATTTAAGATGAACGTTAATTTTGGCGGGATAGTTGACGTTTCAACAGTTGACTATCCTGACAGGGTTTCTTCTGTTGTTTTTTTGCGTGGTTGTAATTTTCGCTGTCCCTTCTGTTTTAATACCGACTTGGTTGATGGTCCTTCTCAGGAGGTTGAGGTTGATTTCATAGTTGATTCCATAAAAAAGAATAATTTGATTGATGCTGTTGTCATTACTGGCGGCGAGCCTGCTTTGCAGTCCGATGCTCTTTTTGAGCTTTGTTCTAAGTTCAAGCAGCTTGGTTTGTTGGTTAAGGTTGATACTAACGGCTCTTTCCCTGAGGTGATAAAGAATTTAATCGATTCTAAGTTGGTTGATTACGTTGCCCTTGATGTGAAGTCTGCAATCCACCCTGTTCATTACAGCAAGGCTATAGGTTTTGAGTCCGGTGTTGTTCCTGTCCGTGTTAAGCAGACCATGAATATTTTGGCCTCTTCAAGGATTGATTATGAATGCAGGTGTCCGATAGTCCCGGGTTTGAATGACGACCCTGAGGTTTTGAGGCAGCAGGCTCATGACGTTCTTCCTTCGAAGGTTTTTGTTCTTGAGCAGTTCACCCCTGATAAGGGCACGTTGGATCCTAATCTCAAGGCTGAGAAGGTTTCTGCTGATAAGCTTAACGAGTACGCAAAATTTTTCCGCAATTATGTTGTTAAGGTTAGGAGTTATGATTACGGTGAGAAGGTTCACTTGAATTGTGGCTGTGATTGATTATGGTCGGTTTTTTTGAAGCCTTTGTTTTGGGTTTGGTTCAGGGTGTTACCGAATGGCTTCCTGTGAGTTCTTCTGGTCATCTTGTTCTTGTCCAGAATTTTTTTGGCATTTCCGAGCCTGTTGTCTTTGATGTTGTTTTGCATCTTGCCAGCTTGCTTGTCATTTTGTTTGTTTTTTGGAAGGATATTGTTAAGTTGGTTTCTGGTTTGTTGAGTTTTGAAAAAAGTTCTGTTAGGTTTTTCCTGATGCTGGTTCTTGCTTCTGTTCCTGTTGCTTTTGTTGGTTTTTTCTTTAACGATTTTATCAAGTCCATTTTCAATAATAACTATACCGTTGGTGTTTCCTTGCTTGTTACTTCTGCTTTGCTTTTCCTGAGCAAATATCCTAGGTTAAAGAATAAAAGTTTGAATTTTGTGAATTCTTTTGTTGTTGGTGTTGCTCAGGCTGCTGCTATCTTACCCGGGATTTCAAGGTCTGGCGCTACTATTTCTTCCGGATTGATGATGGGTGTTAAGAAGGAGGAGGTTGCTAAGTTTTCTTTTCTTCTTTTCATTCCCGCTATTGTAGGCGCTGGTTTGTTTGAAATCAATAGCATTTCAGAGGTTAGTAATTTCAGCGTTTTGTTTGTTGCTTTTTTAACTGCTCTGGTTTTTGGTTTCTTGTCGCTGAAGTTGTTGCTTAGCTTGATTAAGAAAGGCAAATTCCACTATTTTGCTTGGTATTGTTTGTTTTTAGGACTGATTGTGTTGATCAATCCCTTTTAATTAACCCTTGTTGGGCCATCATAAGGTAAGGGTACCCTCTAAGATCGGCTTTTGAGGGGTTAAGCATGAATTTGCATGCGAGCGCAGATATCTCATATCTTGTTGCCCACACCCCACCAAGGTCTTTTTTGGCTTCTATCTCAACAAAAAATCCTAAATCTTTGACTTTGTCGAGTGCTACCTCAAAAATGTTATCATAAAGGTATGCTTCCCTGGTCTTTTCTACAGTAACGATTTTTTTGAAGTTTAACGCCAGCATTATTTTTGTGAGTTGTTCTCCGTTCTCGATTTCAGTGCTGAATTCATCGCAGTGTGTGAATTTTTCTTCATTTTCAGGGTAGAAGTGCTTGTAGTTTACTATCGTCTTGCCGCCTCTTACTCCAACTCTAAGCCATTCGAATGGGTATTTTACGCCAACAAAGTTTCTGTGTGCAGGCACATAATAGTGGTCTATTTGTGTGGACTTGTCTATGAAAGATGCGGTTTTGGAGTTTTTTATCATTTCCCTGACAGAGTAGAATTCGTTGTGGCTTACAGGGATTTTTATTTCAACTTCTCTGTCTAGTGGCATGGTTTTTCTTTCATTTTTTTGATTTTAAAGCTTTGTTATTCAGGAATAAATATTTTAGAAAGGTAGCTCTTTCCACTTGTACTGCTTTGTGAATATGAAGCTCTGCCAGTCTTTTATTATTTTTGAGAATTTTGTTTTTATTGAATGTGATATAAAGTCGAACTCTTCCGGGTCTTTTGCCCAGAATGCTATTTTTAGGTCGTAGTTCCCTGTAATTTTTTCAACAGAGACTATGTTTTTGTGTTCCATTAGGTATTTGAAGAATTCGTCCCACTCGTTTTGTGTGTAGTTCCATGTTCCTATCATTATTACCGCATATATCTCATAGCCTAGCTTTTTCTTGTTTATTCTTACTATGAATTTTTCTATCACTCCTTGTCTTATCAGTTTTTTTAGTCTGTACCTTACTGTTTCGTGTGACAGCTTTACCTTCTTTGCCA
>JBDRNX010000037.1:0-50842 GCA_043810595.1 archaeon | reverse complement strand
AAGAGAGGCGATAATAAAAATAGATAACAATAAACTATCACAATACATAAAAAGTTCAGGTTATTACAACCAAAAAACAAGAAAGCTAAAGGAATTTGCAAAATACAAAGGAGAAACAACAAGAGAAAACCTACTCAAAATATGGGGGGTAGGAGAAGAAACAGCAGACTCCATACTTCTCTACGCCTACAACAAACCGTACTTTGTTATAGATGCTTACACAAAAAGAATATTCCAAAGATTAGGATACAAAGAAAAAACATACCAAGAGTTGCAAAAACTATTCACAAAAAACCTCCCAAAAGACACTAAAATATACAAAGAATACCATGCGCTGCTTGTAGAGCTAGGAAAGAATTACTGCAAAAACAAACCAGAATGCAACAAATGCGTCATAAGAAAAATATGCACCTATCAAGTCTTATGAGGAATCTTAACAACAGTCCCCTTTGGAATAATTTCAGCTATTAAAGAAGGGTTAATCCTCTTCAAGGCCTCCTCACCGACTTTGTGAATCTTAGCAAGATGTTTAATCGAAATATCTTTATCAGTTATATGCTCATGATTAGTCATACTGGAAAAGAGAGGTTTTCGTTCGAAATTCAAATTGTAGCTATCATGATCCGAAAAAATCTTCAACCGAGCAAGAACATGAACAACATAATACCTTGATTCCAAGGATATGTTCCTATTCTTTATCAAATCATCACACTTCTTAATACTATCCAGGTTATCATAAACACGAGTCGGACCCCAATTATAAGCAACTAAACCAAGTATAACATCATCGAAATAGTCTATATACTTCCTCATATACCTAGCAGAACCGATTATAGACTTTGGATCAAAACGCTCATCGATATGCCTTGTTTTTTTAAGCCCAACCTCTTTCGCTGCAGATTCCATCAGGCCACCAAGACCTGTAGCCCCCTTCTTAGAAACAGCGTCATGATTGCCCAGCGATTCCAGAGCCAGATATGCCTTAATAAAATTAACTCCCAACTCAGTCTCCTTACTGGCTTCCAGTATGTAATCTTCAAAAGCAGACAAATTAGAAAGGGCCAACTCCAAGTCCTTCCTCCACATTTCGGAGTTTACAAACTCTTCAACCTTATTATTTACGTAAGGCATAACATTCATCGGATTTTTTACGCTTATAACAGTTTTAATCTTATCTTCCAAAGTAGGTTTTCTCTCAGCTTTCTTAATGGGAGGCATATCCCTAGGGTAATTACGGGAAGTTTCAACATTATTATAACTATTAGATACTTCAGAGACTTTTGCATCAGATAGATGTGTGGTAGAAGGAAATAAGGCGGTGTTTAAAAAAATGGGGATGAGGATAGTATACCTCTTCCAAAGACTGAGGGTTTGCGGTTTATCTAAATCACTTACAGATTCGTTACGCCAATATGACGAACACCCATTAGAACCACTTCGTTTCATCGCCCCCTGAAAATGACAACAACAGGTTTAAAAGTGGATTTTAGAGGTAATAATTATTTATATACTTTTTGGTTTTAAAGGGTTAGGAAGCCCTAATACGCCTGTTTTTGGGCACATAGTTAAACAGGACTCCTTTGCTGCACTTACCAGAACCAAAGAAATCATCACCGTGCTTAACCAAAACAAAACCCTTACAATCTGTGTTAACATCAACGTTGCTACCCCTAACCCAATCAGAAATCTGGTTTTTTGACAAAGTAATAATATTCTTTCTAGCTAGAGGACCCACAATCTGAGAGCCCTCTATGCTGAGCCTAACCTTACCGTCTTCAAGCTTACCAAAATACAATCCAAGGGAATTAACCCTTAAATCAATTAAGTTAAGTTCAGCAAACTTCTTATCGATCAGATAAAGCTTATCATCAGAACCTAAAATAAAAATGTAATCCAACTTGAGACTACTAATTGAATACTGCTCATCCAAAGAATTAATTATACGCTTAACCTCTTTCTTATTCAAAACCTTTGCTTTCATTTTATTTCAAAATCTGCTGACCTAATCTGACCTTTTGAAACGTCATAAACCCTCATACCGCTCGGCGTCTCTGCAAAGATTATCTGCCTCAGATGCTTACTTGCCTCCAAGTCATTAGGCGAAGGTTCAGGACCGTCCAAACCGATCTGATGTATATGACCCTCACCAATATAAACACCCCTGAACTTTAAAAAGTTATTCCAGTAAAAGTCCTTAAGTGCTTTAGTGTCATCTATAGAGACATCATCTGTGTTCCAGAGATATAAATAGGCCATTATACTTGCTATGTTCCTCTTTATAATCTTCGAGTCCCTCCCGACCATCCTTTTCCTAAGACTTTCAAGCTCTTTGTTATCAACTTCATCCCTTTCAAGCTTGCTGATGTCTTCTAACAACTTAATGTTCTTATTGAACAACTCATCAGGAATTTTAGTAACCATCTTATAATACTTTTCGTTGCTCTTAACAAAATCCAGAACAAAACTAGGATTATCCCTGTACTTAACAAGCAACTTGGCATTCCTGCTATTCAAAGTATCGGACCTATCATAAAAAATCAGAAAAGGCTTTTTATCTTTATCCCGCTCCAACCATATCTGGAAAGGAATCTCAGTAAAAACATCGGCCCTGTCCTTGACGATCAAATCTTCCAAAGCTTTCAGGGTTTGAGGGTGATTAACAGTAGCAACCAACTCCTCAAAACTCAGACTATTTTTATTTTCACGGAAACTCCTCAAATGAGATTTCTCACAGTAAAGAGCCAAAGGCACAGACATAAAAGACTCTATATTATCAAAATAATACTTGTTATAACCAAGAAAAATGTCAACAAAAGGCCTTTCTTGCCTAACAGCCTTGTGAAGCGAATATGAAGCAACTGCAGCCTCGAGACCCAACACAGTAGTAGGAACAATCCAATACTTCTTATACAATCTACCAAGCTTAGATAAAACACCCATAAAACCCCCTTGACAATGCAAAAAACCATTAAAAAGCCGTTTATAAACCTTTTCATAGCAAGAAAAGTTTAAATAAACAAAACGAGAACTAATCATAACATGGATGAGCTGATACTGAAATATGCGTTACAGAACGCGATAAAATTTGAGGGCAAAGCAAATACAGGAGCGGTAGTGGGCAAGGTATTTGCAGAAAAGCCAGACAGCAAGGGGCCAGAGATAGCAAAAAAAGTAGCCGAGATAGTAAAAAAAGTAAATTCTATGAACCTCGAAGAACAGAAGAAAAAACTGGAGGAAATAGCCCCAGAGCTTTTAGAAGAGAAAAAAGAGAAAAAGGAAAAAGACATATTCGAATTTTTAGAAGTAAAGGGAAAGGTGGTTACAGCATTCCCCCCAGAACCGAGCAAATACCCCCACATAGGGCATGCAAAATCATTATTCTTGAATTACGAACTGGCAAAGAAACACAAGGGAAAATTCATCCTAAGATTTGAGGACACCAACCCCAAACTAGTCAAGAAAGAACTCTACCAAGCACACCGGGAGGCATACAAGTGGTTAGGTGTGAAATCAGACTTAATCGATTACTCTTCAAAACATATGCAAGACTTCCACAAAAACTCAGAAAAACTGATCAAAGAAGGCAAGGCATACATGTGCAACTGCGAAAGCGAAAAGATAAGAAAAATGCGCTTCAAAGGAATAAGCTGCGAATGCAGAAACAAAACTACAGAACAAAACATGAAAGAATGGAAAGAGATGCCGAAGAAAAAAGAAGGAGAAACAAACCTAAGACTAAAAATAGGCATGCAACACAAAAACACAACCATGAGAGACCCAACGATAATGAGGATAATAAAAGAAAAACACGCCATGCACGGAAAAAAATACGTGGTATGGCCAACATACGACTTCCAAACATCCATAATGGACGGCATAGAAGGAATAACTTATAGGCTTAGAAGCAAAGAATTCGAGATGAGGAACGAACTGCAAAGATGGATACAGAAAAGCCTCGGCTTTAAAGAAACAGAAATCTACGAGTATGCAAGATTCAACATGGAAGGAGTGCCGAGCTCAGGAAGGATAATAAGGGAGATGATAGAAAAAAAAGAACTCACAGGATGGGACGATCCCAGCCTTACAACGATAGCAGCGCTAAAAAGAAGAGGGTTCCTACCAGAAGCAATAAGGGAATTTGTTCTATCAACAGGAATAACAAAAACAGAAGCCACACACACCTGGGAAGACCTCGAAGTTTTCAACAGGAGAGACCTTGACAAAAAAGCAAACAGATACTTCTTCATAGAAAACCCAAAACAGATAGAAATCAAAGATGTACCTAAAATGGACACAAAAATAGAATTACACCCAGATGACAAAAAAAGAGGATTCAGGAAGTTCAAAACAGGAAAAAAATTCTATGTACAAGACAAGATAGAAAGTGGGAAGGTGTACAGACTTATGCACCTATTCAACTTCAAGGATGGGAAATTCCTATCAAGAGAACACGATCCCGAACTGCATGCAACAATAATACACTGGTTACCAGCAGAAAAAGGACTTGTAAACTTGGAAATACTAATGCCGAACAAGGAAACAAAAAAGGGACTCGGAGAAAAAGAACTGAAAAAATTAAAAGTAGGAGAAGTAGTACAGTTCGAAAGATTTGCCTTCTGCAGACTTGACAAAAAAGAAAAAAACAAGCTGAAGTTCTGGTACACACATAAATAAAGGGTAAACAAAAGCTTTAAAAAGCCCACTTTTCTCAATATCCCATACAAAACCAATGATTACCAAGGAGGTTTTAAAATGGAAGTTTCAAAGGAGATTGTTGAAAAAGCCCTCGAGCTTGTCGAGATGGCAAAGACAAGCGGAAAGCTGAAAAAGGGCGTTAACGAGGTTACAAAGGCTGTAGAAAGAGGAACAGCCAAGATAGTTTTAGTCGCAAAAGACGTTAATCCGCCTGAGATAGTAATGCACCTAGGACCTCTGTGCAGGGAAAAGGGCATAAAACTGATTTCTGTACCGAAGAGAGAAGAGCTCGGAACAGCAGCTGGACTACCCGTGCCGACAGTAGCTGTGGCAGTAGTGGAAGAGGGCGAAGGAAAAAAGATACTAAGAGATATAATGGAAAAAGCAAAAGATGAGTGAAGACAAACAACAGTCAGAAGAACAGAAACAGAAGCTGCAGAAAAGAGACAGACCGAAACAAGAAGCAGCTAAATCGGAAAAGGCAGTATTCTCAGAAGCCATGCCAGCTGTAGTGGAAGAAATAGTAGGAAGAACAGGAATGAGAGGAGAAATAACACAAGTGAGATGCAAAATCATGGCAGGAAGGGACAGCGGAAAGATAATAACAAGAAACGTCAAAGGACCGGTAAAGGAGAAAGACATACTCATGCTTAGAGAAACTGAAATAGAAGCGAGAAAAATGATGCCGGGAAGAAAGTAATATGCCAAACTGCACATTCTGCGGAGAGAGAATAGAAAAAGGAACTGGCAAGATGTTTGTATTTAAGACAGGCAAGATAGCATACTTCTGCTCAAACAAATGCGAAAAAAACATGCTAAAACTAAGACGGAAAGCAAGACAGCTCAAGTGGACAAAACACTACGTGAAAGGCGGCAAATAAAGAAAAAACTTAAATACAAGTTCTACAAACTAAAATTAGCCACTAGGGATGTTTCTAAAAAAAGAGATCGGGAAAATGGGAGGAAAAGATGGAATTATGTCAAGAAAATTCTCCAAACGAGGAAGAATTTGAAGAAGATGATGAGTTAGTAGAATTTAAGGTTATGCCAGAACGTTCGAGCTTACTAGAAAGACTCACACAGACCCCACTCAAAGTAGGTGACCTTATAGGTGAGAATCTATACAGGTTAGAAAAACTTATGGAAAACAAGTCAGGACTTACAACTAACAACAATCTGAGATTTCAGATTGAGGGCCTTGCAGTAACCCTTACAGCATACAAATTAAAAAAAATACAAGGCAAAAGATACCTACAAGGAAACAGATCAGCAGATTACTTCATAGAAGTAAGGTACCTCTCAAATATTTTAAAAGGAATAAACAGAACCTTAGAAAGCAAAAGGAAAACGCCAACAGGAATAAGCAAAATTCTTTACAACGTTGTAATAAACCTCCTCAAGAACGATGATACACTAAGTGATAAAGAAAGACAAAAATTAGATTCAAAAAGAAGGATCTATAATGCGTTAACAAAAAAATTCTCCATGAGATACGAAGACGAAAAATTCACAGAAAGAGTAAGGGAAATAGGGAAAGCCATTGAAAGTATGAAGGGAAGCAACATAAGAAGAAAAATAGAGGAGGAACTCTCTAGATACAAAAAAATGCCTTACGAATCCTTAAAACAAGTTGAGACAATAGAGGTTGCAAAAGCAATGGCACATGAAGAAGAAGCCCTAAGACACATGATAGCAAAAACTTAACAGATAAATTTAAATAACCTTCTATTTCTTTTTTTCTTTTATGATACAAAGAACATTAGTGCTGATAAAACCAGACGGCGTAGAAAGAGGACTAACTGGAGAGATAATACACAGACTCGAGAGAAAAGGGTTGAAATCGATAGGGATGAAGATGGTCTGGATTGACAAAAAAATGGCCGCCGAACACTACGGAGAAGACCTGGTAAAAAGAAGAGGAGAAAAAGTAAGGGACTACCTGGTAGATTACGTAACCTCAGGACCTGTAATAGCAATGGTCCTCGAAGGCGTGGAAGCAATAGAAAACACGAGAATGATATGCGGCGTAACAGAACCGAGGTCAGCACAACCAGGAACAATAAGAGGCGATTTCTCACCAGTAAGCTACGCATACTGCGACTCAAAAAACATGGCAATAAAGAACACAATACATGCGTCAGCAAACCCAGATGATGCTGAGAAAGAAATAAAGCTTTGGTTCAAGGAAAATGAACTACACAGCTACCAAAACGTCCACGAAAAACATGTAAGATGAACTGGCTAAAGAAATTTTACGAAAAACAAGAAAAGAAACTCATAATAATACCTATACTGATGATAGTAGCAGCCATAATAATAGTAGGCACGGAGTATTCTAAAACAGGGAACATATTCCAAAAAGATGTTACTTTAAGCGGTGGTCTGACAGCAACTCTGTACACACAAATAGACATAAACACGATAGAAACGACAATCAAGGAAAACACAAACAAAGATATCATAATAAGAAAACTAACATTCTTCGGGACAGACCAACAGCAAGGAGTGGTCATAGAATCACAAGAACTCACAAGACAAGAACTTGAAGACATACTCAAAAACAAACTTAACATAGAGTTAACAAGCGAAAACTACTCATTCCAACAAACACAATCAAGCCTGGGGCAGTCATTCTACAAGCAGATGCTAATAGCACTACTATTTGCTTTCATACTGATGTCAATAGTCGTAATAGTGATATTCAGAAGCGTAATACCCTCAGCAGCAGTAATACTCTCCGCGGCAGCAGACATGCTCTGCACGGTAGCAGTAATAAATCTCATAGGACTGAGGATGTCAACCGCGGGTATATCAGCAATACTATTACTAATAGGCTATTCGGTGGATACAGACATACTCCTAACAACAAAAATGTTCAAAAGAAGAGAAGGGACAATAATGGAAAGAATATTCAGCTCAGCAGCAACAGGACTAACGATGACAGCAGCAGGACTGGCAGCTTTATCGGTAGGATACCTAGTAACTTCATCACTAATCCTAAAAGAGATGTTCCTGGTACTGATAATAGGGCTAATAATTGACGTGTTCATGACATACCTACTAAACGCGAGAGTAATACTGTGGTATATGCAAAAGAAAGAAGGTAAGACAAATGCCTAAAAAAATAATGACACTGAGAGTATGGATACTGCTTATAACACTAATAATAACAGTCCTTGCAATAAACTACAACCCATGGGCTGAAGGGATAGAAATAAAAACAGTATCGCCAAACAGCCTAGCAGCACAACAAGGAATACAAGCAGGACAAAAAATCATCTCAGTAAACGGACAAGAAATAAAAACAACACAAGACTATCAAAACGCGGTATCCAGCTACGTAAACCAGCCCAAAGAAATAGAGATAGACACAAATAAAGGAAATTTTGACTACAACATAACTAATTCTATAGGATTTGAATACGAAAACCTCACGATAACAAGAACAGAAGACTTCACACCACTAGAAGAGGGAATGGAAATAATATCGATAAACGGAAAAACAGTAACAAACTCAACAGAAGTGAGCGAAGAAATAAACAAAATACTCCCGCAAGAAAAGATAAGCATAACCACAAACAAAGGAGAATACGTGTACCTAACCAGAGGAGCACCTGAAATAACAGTAGGAGAAGCTAGAAAAAGCAACCTAAAAAAAGGACTGGAACTTTCAGGTGGAACAAGAGTACTTCTTGAACTGAGAGCAGACAGGGAAATAACAGACAAAGACGTTACTGATTTAATAAGCGTACTAGACAACAGATTAAATGTTTACGGACTACAAGATCTTAAAATAAGAGCAGCAAACGACCTCTCAGGAAAGAAATACGTCCTGGTGGAAATAGGCGGAGCAACAGAAGAGGAAGTCAGACAACTTATAGGACAACAAGGAAAATTTGAAGCGAAAATAAACGACAAGATAGTGTTCACAGGTGGGAAACAAGACATACCATTCGTATGCAAAGATGATGGAAGCTGCAGCGGAGTAAGGGAGTGCAACCCCACAGAAGATAACCAGTGGGTATGCGAATTCGAGTTTGCAGTACACCTAAGCCCCGAAGCTGCAAAAAGACATGCAGAAATAACAAAAGACCTTGAAGTTGTTACAAGCCCTGACGGAAGGGAGATTCTTAACACAACAATAGATTTTTACCTTGATGAAAAAAAAGTAGACAGCCTGCAAATCGGATCTGACCTTAGAGGAAAAGAAACAACAGCAATAGCCATATCAGGACCAGGCTTCGGACAAACACAGGCAGCAGCAATAGAACAAGCAGTCAAAAACATGAACAGGCTGCAGACAATAATAATAACAGGATCACTACCATTCGAGATAGGAATAGCAAAACTTGACAACATATCCCCTCTTTTGGGGAAAGAATTCCTAACCAACTCATTACTCGTGGGACTGCTAGGAATAACAGCGGTAGCGATAGTCATAGTGCTAAGGTACAGGAACATAAAACTAGTCATACCCATACTCATAATAGCAACCAGCGAGATATTCATAACCCTAGGGGTAGCAGCAATGATACAATGGAACCTCGACCTAGCATCTATAGCAGGAATAATCGCAGCCGTAGCAACTGGCGTGGATGACCAAATCATAATAACTGACGAACTGATAAAGGGAGGAAAAGAAAGATTCCTGAGCTGGAAAGAAAAAACAAAAAGAGCGTTCTTCATAGTGTTCTCAGCTTATGCTGTAACCGTAGCGGCAATGATACCCCTATGGAACGCAGGAGCAGGCCTGATAAGAGGATTCGCTGTAACAACCATAATAGGCCTTTCAGTAGGAGTCTTCATAACAAGACCAGCGTTCGCATCCCTCATGGAAAGGCTGCTCGAAAAAGACTAAGGAAAGATTTTTATATAAGAAAAAACAAAAAAATAGCAAAGAGAGGTGGTAAAATTGGTTATATCTGACACTTTAGCACTGAAAATCGAAATAGTTCTTTACATAATCCTTGGGGGCCTAGTAGGGCTGGTATACGGTTTGAGAAGGGTAATAATGATGGAAAGAAGAATCATAGACCTAGAAAAGAAAATAACAAAAGCACTTGAAAAAAAGAGATGAGGTGAACCATAAAATGAAAAAAAGAGGGGCACTTGAACTTTCTGTAAACACAATAGTTGTTATAGTCATAGGAGTAGCACTGCTATCCCTAGGATTGATATTCGTAAAAAACCTTTTTGGGGGAATAGGCGACATATCTGACGAGATATTCGGAACCGCAGAGACAGAAATAGGAAAACTCCACACAGGATCCACACTGACAGTAGACTCCAACGTTGATGTGAAACAGGGATCAAGATCGACAATATTCTCGTATGTTGGTAACGATGGAAGGGATACCACAAACTGCAAATCCTTCTACATGGATCTTAAAAAAGCAGCGGGATCCAATTTCCAAGAAACACAAATCAAAGCACATGTAATATCCGAAAACCCCGTAACATTGGGACCTGGGGACGAAGCAAGATTTGTAATACAGATAGCAGCCGTCAAGAACGCGCCGCTATCCATCGGAAGCCCAACAGACCCAGCATACTCCGTAACAGTAAGGTGCGCTGCAGCTAACGCAGGAGCATCAAGCCCGATGTACGAGACTTCAGCGTTCACGATAAACGTGATGAAAGGAGGGGGACTATTCGGTTAAACCCTTTTTTATTCTTCAATTTTTTCTTCTTCGCCTTCCCTTCTAATAACCTTAACAGAATCAAGCTTAACAGTAATAGGAATGGGAATGGCAGATTCTAGCAACTCAACAACAACCTCATCCTTCTGAGTATCAATCCTTGAAACCTTGGCCTTCTCCCTCTTAAAAGGACCTGAGATTATCTCAACAATATCATTCTTCTGGATGTTAACTTCACGCTTAACCTGCTCAAGCATGTGCTCAATCTCAGAATACTGCACTTCCTTAGGAAGTAAACCACGAGCATAGGGAATTCCCTGGAAGGCCTCCTCAGCAGTCTGCCTATCCTTGGCTTCTATGAAAATATAGCCGCGAAGGCCGTGAGGCCTAACTAAGCAATAAACATCCAAGCCCTTCTTCTTAGCGTTCTCAAAAACGAAATCGAGAACCTGATCTTCCCTGTTTGCAGTCGTCCTCAAAGCAAAAATCGGATTCATTTTCTCAACAAATCACCAAGTATGAAAATTACAAAACCTATGAAGCCAATTATCAAAATCCCTATGCCGGATACCTTCACGATTACCTTAAACTCCTCTTTACCGGGTTTTTTGGTAACGAGAAGAACCCTCTTGCATTCGGATATGAAATCCTTAAACTTCATCAAATAATTCTTTATCATCTTAAAACCAGATAAGAAAAATTACGGATTAGGGTTTTTAAAGGTTTCTATTCAACAAACTCAATGCCGAGCTGATCCTCGATCTCAGTCTTAGACCTTTCGACTATATGCTTCCTAGGACCGAATATCTGAGGTGAGTTAACACCCGTCACTATCAACATGGTTTTCAGGGTTTTGCCCAGGTCTTCAGAGATCATAGCACCCCAAATAATGTTGGCATCCTCATCAAGCTTCTCAGAAACACTCTCAACTACCTTCTTGGCCTCGTCAAGAGTCATGTCAGGACCGCCGGAAACGTTAATAAGAGCACCGTTAGCACCGGTAATGTCAACGTCAAGCAGGGGGTTGTTCAAGGCTTTCTCAACAGACTCCATAGCCCTGCTCTCTGTATCACTCTCACCAATACCAATCATAGCAACGCCGCCCTTACCCATAACAGCCTTGATGTCAGCGAAGTCCAAGTTAACCAAACCAGTCCTCGTCACTAGGTCAGCAATACCCTTCACGGCATTGGTCAGAATCTCATCAGCAACCTTGAAAGCGGTCTGTAAGGGAAGGTCCGGAGCCAACTCCAACAACTTATCATTGGGAATCACAATAAGAGTATCAACAATATTTTCCAACTTTTCCAGACCGAGAATAGCATTTTCGTACCTTCTCTGACCCTCAACCTGGAAAGGCAAGGTAACGACAGCAACAGTAAGAGCACCGGTCTTCTTAGATATGTCAGCAATTATGGGAGCAGAACCTGTACCCGTACCACCCCCCAAACCACAAGTGATGAAAACCATGTCAGCACCCAACAACTTCTGCTTTATCTCATGCTCAGACTCTTTAGCAGCCTCCTCACCAACCTGAGGGATAGAACCAGCACCAAGGCCGTGAGTAACATCCCTTCCGAGAAGAACCTTAACATCAGCGTTCGTGTAAAGCAAGTCCTGAGCGTCAGTGTTCATAGCAATCATCTCCGCACCGCCAATCCCCACCTCAGACATCCTATTAATTGTGTTGTTACCAGCACCGCCAGTGCCGATAACCTTAATCTTAGCCTTCTGCTTATTCAACAACTCTTCCAGCTCTTCGTCTATAGAACTAAACTTGCGAGGAAGATTCATCTTGCTAACAGCTTTAGCATCCGGCGAATCGATGTTAAAATCAGCGTTATCTGAGAAGGAATCCATCATTTCACGCCCTTTATCTTCACCTTTTTCATCTGAAAAACATTTAATAAGGAAGTCCTATAAAAGCTTATCTATAATCCAAAAGTTATTATTTTTTAGCAGTATCAGACGGCTTTTCAGGCTGTTTCTTCTCAAGCTTTTTAGAAACCTTTTTTTCCTCACCCTTCTTTGCCTCCGGGCTGAGAAACTCAAAGGACTTTATGTTAGGGAAAATCTTCTGCAAGTGCTCAAAAAGCGGCTTTGAAAGAACATCAGGAATACCTATAGGGACCTTGGCAACACCCTCCTCAATCTTAACATCTATATCCTTAGCGTTGAAATGAAGCTCAAAGAAAGACTTCAACTTCTCAACATCACCATCAAGCTTCCTCACGATTGTAATTTCATAAATAAGATCGTGGCCTGAATAAGGATGATTAAAGTCAACAAGAGTACGACCACCGCCAACACTCCGAATTATGCCAAAAGCGTTATTCACGGTAACCTGCAAACCAGGAACAGGATTAATCTTCTGGTCTATGAAAACCTTAGTAGGTATAAGCCTAATCAACTTAGGATTCTTCTTACCAAACCCAAGCTCGGCAGGAACCTCAACAGTGTATTTTTTCCCAACCTCTTTCCCCACCAAAGCATCGTCAAGTCCCTTAACGACATCGCCGTTACCAACACAAATTATAACAGGCTTGAAAGTAAGCTTCGGATTGAAGTTATTCTCCTTTGCAATCTTCTCGTCGGTAAGGTCGAATATCTGATTATTATCCTTAAACCTTCCTATGTAATCCATCTCGATAAAATCATACAATTTTACTTCCATAAAGAAAAACTGATAAGTAAAGTATTTAAAGCTTTTTATACAAAAATTTCTTATGCGGGAGTGCCGGAGTGGCCAAACGGGATAGCCTCAAGATAAATTGAAAGATGAGCCGAAATGGCGAGGATATAAGAAAGCTATTGGCTTAGTGCCTACGCAGGTTCGAGTCCTGTCTCCCGCAGGTTCAATTTTTGTTCAAGAAAAATATTAATCGTGCAGTAACTTAACCAAAATATTTATAAATAGCGTCATTACAACAGTCGTGGGGGATTAAAATGATAAAATTGGATGAAGAGATTGGAAAGGAAATAGTAGAATTGATTAATAAAGAAAGTGGGAATCAAATAAGATTTTTTGAAGATGAAACTACTTGCTCTGGCCTTCCATTTTGCTTTGAAGCCTGTGCTATAAGATCTAAAGAAGGTCATATGTTACCTTGGAAGGTTCATAACTTCCTAATAAATACTGTTTTGTTTAAACCAGGAGGCTATGATTTTGATGTAGTAGTGGCACCAAGTGTAGGCTCAAAATTAGTGAGGGTAGTTGTAAAGAATGAAAAAAGCAGTGAATTGGCAGATAAAATAGTTTCATATCTTAAATTTAAAGAGAGGCCTTTCGCTATTTACGACCAAGATAATAAGGGAATAAAACTAAGAAAATACCAAATTTTATATACAAGCCCTGATTAGAAATAGGGGTGAAAGTCAAAAAAGTTCTGATAAGGAATAACAAGAAATACTATTGGAAAGAAGGAGACCTACATACTTTAGCGGGTGTTGTAAAAGAGGAAGACATAAAAAAAGCAGATAAGAAAGTAAAATCACACCAAAACAAGGAATTTTTAATACATGATGCAAATTTTGTTGACGAAATAAAAAAAATAAAGAGAGGACCAGCGATAATGACAAAAAAAGACATAGGCTATGTCATTGCAAACACAGGGATAGACAAAGAATCAACTGTGATAGATGCAGGAGCAGGCTGCGGAGTCTCTGCTATGCACATAGCAAGGCTGGTCAAAAAAGTGATTAGTTACGAAAATGAGGAGGAGTTCTACAGGATAGCACAAAAAAACATAGAAGACCTTGAAATAAAAAACATAGAGCTCAAAAACAAAGATGTTAACCAGGGAATAGAAGAAAAAGAAGTAGACCTAATCCTGCTAGACTTGCCAGAACCGTGGAAAGTGTTACAACATGCAGAAAAAGTGCTGAAATCAGGAAGATTCCTAGTAGCTTACCTGCCAACAACAACACAGGTAGAAGAACTGATAAAAGGAATAGAGGGAAAAGACTTCATACAGGAAAAAGTAGTTGAGCTAATTGAGAGGGAATGGCATGTGGAAGGAAAAAAAGTAAGGCCAAAGAGTAAGATGATAGGTCACACAGGATTCTTGGTATTCCTAAGAAAGATATAATTACCTCTTCTTCAAATGCACAACACGTTGTGGGAAAGGAATTTCTATCTTCTCCTTGTTGAAACGCTTATGAAGCTGCTTAATAAACTCATGCTTTATCAAATACTGATCAACATAAGTCTCAGCCCTCAAAATAACCGTGAAGCCAATGCCTGAATCACCAAACTCGTTATACCTTATGAAAGGCTCAAAAGTCCTCACAGCACCCTTAACTGTTTTTTGAATGTGTTTACCGACTTCAATCGTTACCTTCTCAACCTTCTCCAAATCGGAATCATAACTTACTGAAACGTTTACGAGAACAGCCATCTCAGCGTTAGGAGCCTGATAGTTAGTGATTATGCTCTGGGCAATCTTGGAATTGGGGATTATAACAAGGTTATTAGGCAAGGTCCTTATCTTTGTAGTACGCCAACTCATATCCTGAACGTAACCACTCTTCCCGCCATCTATTTCAATGTAATCACCCGGTTTTATAGGCCTCTCAAGACCCACCCAAATTGCAGAAAAAACATTAGACAAAGTATCTTGCAAAGCCAAAGCAATAGCCAAGCTTGCAATACCAAGACCAGCAAGCAAAGGAGTAATCTGAACGCCCAATATACGAAGTGTGATAACCCCCGCTATAATGAATACGATAACGTAAATGAAGTTCCTTAAGAACGGAAGCAGGTGATCATTCAGTTTGCTTTTAGTTCTATGAGCAACCTGGTCACCATACCATCTTAACATCCCCGCAAAAACCCTCGCAGCAAAATAAGCACCTATCAAAATACCAAGCACCTTGAATATGGTGTTAAAAGGGATGCCATATATCTGCAAATCAGGATCTATCAAATAAACCGCAATGAAAATGCCCGCAAGTATGATAAATATCCTGATAGGCCTCATCAAAAACTCAATTATGCGATCACCAAGAGAAAACCTCGTTTTTGAGGTAAAATGCTTAAACTTGCCCATGATGAATACAACTATCTTCGCAACTATAACAGACAACACTATAACAAGAATGGAAATAATAACCTGAGTAACGGTGAGCGCCATGCGATGCTCTTGAAACACAATCATTTATAAAAGTTTTGATTTACAACATTAAAGCATTAAAGAAAAATTTAAATACTGATAAAAAAAATAAGTAGTAAAGTATGGAAAAAATAGAAAAATTGGTGCCTGATACTTCTGTCATAATCGAAGGACTGATTTCTGAAAAGGTGCAGAAAAACGAACTTCTGTTCGACGAGATAATAATACATGAGGCAGTTCTCGCGGAGTTGGAACACCAGGCAAACATGGGAAGAGCTATAGGATACCTTGGCCTTGACGAGCTGGAAAAGATATGGGCGCTTGCTAACGGCAAATTTCAGGTGAAGTATGCTGGAAGAAGACCAAAAATGGTGGAAATAAAGTACGCTTCCATGGGGGAGATAGACTCTATGATCAGGGAACTGGCCTGGGAGATGGACGCAACACTATTGAGCTCGGATAAAATACAAGCGAGAATAGCAAAAGCAAAGGGAATGAAAGTAATATACATAGAACCCAAAGAAAAAGAAATCAAAAAATTAAAACTCGACAAATTCTTCGACAAAATAACAATGTCAGTACACTTAAGAGAGAATGTAAAGCCAAAAGCAAAGAAGGGAATGCCAGGCAAATGGGTTTTCGAAACGCTAAGGAAAGAACTTATGGACCATGAAGAAATAAAAGAGATATCAAAAGAAATCATAGAAAGTGCAAAGATGAGAAAAGACAGCTTTATAGAGATACAGAGGGAAGGAAGCACTATAGTACAACTAGGACACTACAGAATAGTCATAACAAGACCGCCGTTTTCTGACGGATGGGAAATCACAGCAGTAAAGCCCATCAAAAAACTAACATTAGAGGATTACAAACTGAGTGAAAAACTCAAAAAAAGAGTCGCAGAACAAGCAGAAGGAATACTAATAGCAGGTGCACCAGGACAGGGAAAAAGCACGTGTGCAAGCGCCTTAGCAGAATTCTACGCTGCACAAGAAAAAGTAGTTAAAACAATAGAAGCCCCAAGAGACTTGGTACTGCCAGATGAGATAACACAATATGCAATAAGCCACGGCGATGCTCAGGAAATACATGACATACTATTGCTGTCAAGACCAGATTATACGATCTTCGACGAGATGAGGAATACGAACGACTTCAGATTATTTGCAGACCTAAGGCTGAGCGGAATAGGACTCGTGGGTGTGATACATGCTACCAATCCAGTGGATGCTATACAACGATTCGTAGGGAGAATAGAGCTGGGGGTTATCCCCCATGTTATAGACACTGTGATATTCATAAAAAATGGGGCAATAGACAAGGTGCTAAGCATAATGATGACTGTGAAAGTACCTGCAGGCATGACAGAGGCAGACCTGGCAAGACCAGTAGTAGAGGTAAGAGACTTCGAAACAAACAACCTCGAATTCGAGATATACAGCTACGGGGAGGAAACAGTAGTTATTCCAGTAAAGGCAGGTGGCAAAAAAAGCTCGGTACACAACCTAGCAGCAAAACAGATAGAAAAGGTCTTAAGAAACCTAAGCGACGAAGTCGAGGCAGAAGTCCTGTCAGACAACAAAGCAATAATATACGTGCCAGAAAGGGACATAGGGAGAATAATAGGCAAGCAAGGAAAAACAATAGAAGAGATAGAACAAAAACTTGGAATAAACATAGAAGTCAGAGAAAAACAAGAAAAACCCGCAGAAGGCAAGCAAGTAGAATACCACCTAAGCGAAAACAGCGGCTACATAAGCTTTTATGTTAATGAATCCAACAGAAACATAGACTTCTACATAAACGACCAATTTTTATTCAGCGCCACGTCAAGCAAGAAAGGAGAGGTAAAAGTACACAAGAAAAGCAAGCTCGGAAGGAGCCTTGCAGAAGCAATAAAACAGAGAAAAGACATAACACTAAAAACCTAATTCTAAAAAATAATATAGTAAAGAATAATAATGCTTAAAAGGAGAAACAATCAAATTAAGGAGCATGAAAATAGCCTCTCGGTGCTCCGAGTGTGGAGGCCAGCTCGCTTCAAACGATGAAGAGGTATACTGCATCAAATGCGGCCTTGTGATGGAAGAAGAAAGCCTGGTCGAAAAGGTAGCCGAATGAGTGGTGATAACATTAGCTTGATAACAATAAAAAAATAAAGGGTTACCCGTTTTCTAATAGGGGGTTTTGTCTCATGATACCAATAAGAAAGCTTCTGGACAAAATCAAGTGGGATTCTAAAGAACAAAAGCAGGATTATGAGATAAGCTACTTAGACAGGATTACAGGAGAAGAGATAAGGGTGGGCTATGACAGGATAAAAGAGTATGATAACGAATTCTTTGAATTAGAGGGCAGCAGTATACCCTTACACAGGATAAAAAAGGTTTATAAGAAAGGGAAGCTTATCTGGGAAAGAAAGCATTAATTTTACTTATTGTTAGACAAGTCGAAGCCGTTGCATCCGTGCTCTTTCTTGAACTTCAAATACTTAGCAAGTTCAGAGGGAGTAAGGTACTCCAAACAAAACCTCTTCTCCCAAGGCATCGTGGTATTATGGGCCTCTATTTTAGACATATCCAAAGCAACCTTGTGGTAAATCTCAACCATCTCATGAAACAACAAGGGTCTCTGTTTTTTCTCACCAATATCCTCCCACAGGTAAATACCACACTGTCCGTTTTCATGAAGATCATACTCAGCTGGAGAGCCATTAGGAGAACCATCCTCGTTCTTTGAAGGAACAGCCCTTACAGCATAACTGGTATTAAACAAATCAAAATCCTCCCAGTCAATAGGGAGGCTCCTAACCAAATCAGATACTTCTCTAAACTTTGCTTCGTCAAATGTCATACTACATAACTAGTAAAAGCCATTTATAAACCTTTCTATTGTCACTACTTATAAGAAGTTACAATAATGGGCCTGCCCGGATTCGAACCGGGGACCTCCACCGTGTGAAGGTGGTGTTTGCTAGTTTCCTCATAGCCACTAGACTACAAGCCCGCATAATATTAGAAACCGAAGCACAGTTTTTAAGGATTATGCTTCCAACCAATTTTCAATGCGGCAGGCGAGCAGAATTCCTTATTTTCAAAGCCCATACGCTTGTATATAATAATAGAAGATAAAGTATATAAAGGTTTCTATACAAACTTATATTCTATGAGGCTTCAACAACTAAAGAACGGAACTTATGTTGTTTCCCTACCTTCTCAGATAGTCAGGGCTAAGGGCTGGAAGAAGAAAGACACCTTAGAGGTTGAGATAGACAAGCAAGGCAACCTAACCCTAAAGAAGAAAGCACAGGAATAAACACTAATACCTCTTTCTTTTAAATGCTAGTATCCATATGATAAGGATAAACCTAACCATTAAGATAATAAGAGCAAATCCCAATATAACACTACTAATTATTAAAGCATAAGGGTTAGCTGCAATTCTATCTTTTAGAAATAAATCATAAAGTACACCAACAGCCAAAATACCTGTGGCACAGGCTAGAAGTTCATTAAAGTCTGTTTGCTTTCTTGAAGAGTTTTTAAGCTCATTTATTGCACTCTTAATTTGTTCTAGCCATTCTTCAGAAACATTTCTATTTACCATTCTTATTCCTTCTAAATTTTTAACTTAATGGAGACACACAACTCAATCGATACTTGTATTCTAATCCAAAACTAAATCCATAAATTGCTTCTTTTCCAGAAAGCCAAACACCTTTGCCACTATAGATTTCAGAATTAAAATTATATCTTCTTTGTGTTTCTATACAATTCTCTTCAATCCAAACCCAAAATCCTTCACTATCCTCCAAACTATACCCACCTAAGCGGTCATTCAGCTTTCCAGAAATACTGATGTTCTGCCCTACGTAAGCAGGAGCATCTTGACTTAAATCCTTTATAGAAACATAAGAAAACCCGTTTTGTTCACAACCCAAAGATAATCCTAAAAGTAATAATGACAAAATAATGATTCTTTTAATTTTCATAACCCCCTTAGTGTTATTGTTAGGTATTATAACTTTCTTATATCTTTTTCTCTTCACTTTTTATCTTGTCTCAAAGGTATCTTCTCACCCGTTAATGTGTTTGTAAAGTTTTTACCTACATAGACTTTCATCTCTGGGAGTTCACCTTTTTTCAAGATTATCCTCTCACCATTCTTATAATAGTATTTCTCTCCTGTTATCGTAAAAGTCCATATTCTGTTGTTGTCAATTAAGTTCCCATCTTCGTCATAATATTTTTCTTTCATTTTATAACTCCTCCTAATCGTTTAAAGATTAGAAGGTTTAGAACGAGATCAAAGGCAAAGTTCAAACCTTCTGCCTTACCTTACCATACCGCATAATTCTTTGACCTTAAAAGCAATAATAGAATTACCTTAATAAAGTTTTTGTTTTTGTATCTGTTTCTCGCATACAATCCTTATATCTCATTTAAAACCGAAATTGCCACTTGACTTCTTTCCTATAACATCGATGGGCGGTCTGTGATGAATCCACTCAGGTTTTCCCCGTTCTACTTTCGCTGTTGGGTAAAGCCTCCTAAGTCGTTTTACTAAGCTCTTCCTCGGTCTTTTCTTTCTCTTCTTCCCAGACGGATTAAGGACTGTGCGTTTGCTTCTCTCAAATGTGTTGCCTGTGAACATCCTCTTAGAATCTTCTATCCTGTATCTGTGAACCTGCCTCTTAACCCCGTCAAGATACTCCCTCTTCTTGTAAGAAGCTAATTCTACCTCTTCAGGAGCCATTCCTTTGCCTATGGTGTTACCGCCCAACACCTTCTTAACCTTGACAGCAATTTCTTTCAAACCCATAAATCAATTAAATATTCTGGACTTAATAAGGTTTGTATTAAGAAAATCAATACAACACTTATAAGGTTTGGTTCTTTTTATCGGTTTATGAAGAAGAAAGCAAACAAGAAGGATCAATATGTCATCACATACAAGATAGTTAATGGTTGGTTAGGCTCACATACTGAGGTTGTCAAGAGGAAGAAGGTCAAGAGGAAGAAATGAAAGCAGATAAACGAAAGAAGGATTGGTCTGACATCACTCTTATAATAGAACTCAAAGCCAAGTATCGTAATGGCATAATAACTTTTCCTAACTTTTTGAGGCAGGGGCAGAGGATTGAGGTGGTGAGTGTTAAGTAAATGTTCTTCCAACTTTTCGTGGGGGTTTTTCTTCTTCCCCCACACCTCCCTTTATGCTGATGGGGGGCTTGAGACTAAGACCTAAAAAATCCATTTCCATTTTAACTTCAAGCCCCCTATCACAAATCTTCGGTGGTGGCAAACGTGACACAGCAAGAGATAATAAAGTTATTAGAGAAGCATGATAGCTTGACAGCAAGAGAGTTATCTGACAGGCTACATAAGGGTGTTGGATGCATAAGAACAAACATCAGAAGGATGCGGAAGCATGGTGAGGTAATATCACAGAAGCCACCCTTCCCAAGCAGGGCTGAAGCCACCCACAGGCTACCCTGACAAGCTCTCTTTTTCTCTTACCCTTTTATGAAAAAAAAATCAAAGAAACGATTTTTACTCCGTAGAATATATTATATGTATGATAGGACAGGACAAGCGGTTTGCCGAGAAACAGCCCTTTAGCGGGGCGTTTTCTCACGGTTTCATACCGATATGCAGAAAATCACGCTTAAATCTCTTTTAAGGTGGGGTGTTATATGAAAGTTGTTATTGTTTTATTGCACACTTCACACTTTCCCTTTATTCTTTCTGTCTTTTTAACCTCTTTAGGTATCTTCCAACGGGAACAAGTGTCTTTAAACACGCATTTAACCTTTAGTTTCTTCGTTGTGCTTATAGTTTCGACCTGCGGGTTTATAATCCGTCTTTTCGTTTGACAAAACATACAAAAACCTGTGAGGTCTGAGGGTTCTGCCTCTATTTTTTGTCTTGCTTGTTGTTCTTCTGCTTCCTGCTTTAGCTGTTCGGATGCTTCCTGTATCAGAATGTCAAGCTCTTCTTGTGTGAAATCTGTTACAAGCAGAGTTCTTAACTCCCTTTCTTCCATCCCATCTTTGAGCATCTGTTTTATGAAGGTTAGTGACATTTTTTATCCCGTTCCCAGAATTATCTTGTTCTTTTTCTTTTCCAGCATGAATTTTCTGTGTTTTTTTATCAGCCTGTTGATGCAAGCCTCAACCTTTTCTAATGGCTCGGTTGTAGAGTGAACTTCGCAACCATCAGAACCGACAGAGATAAAGTTTCCCCTAAATAATTCCTGCTCTTCTTCTCTGATTAGCATGATCGGTTGCTTCTTTTTATCAAGGCTCATTATCATTCCTTCCTATTTTTATGCTCTCAAACTTGAAAATGATGTTCTGTGTTGGCACGTTCTTCAGTTGTAACAGGGCAGAATTGAGGAAAGCCCTCACAATTATGCTTCGGGGCAAGCCTGTCCTTTGTGCGAGGTTTCTTAGTTCGTCCATCGTCCATTTTGGAAGCCGAACTATGAGCTGGTGGTTAAGTTTCTCTTCCATCATTACCCCTTTTTTCTATTCTTTCTGCAAAGGAAATCCCACCCGCAAATCCCAAAAGGAAACATATCAAACCAACAAAAACCTCACTTGTCATGTTCGCCCTCTCCCTCTGGGGTGCTTGTGATTATCCAGCCTTTTAACTCAAAACCACATCTTGGACAACGATGAGTTGAAAGGGCTAACTCCATCAGGCTTTTATTCCTAAGCCGTTCCTTCTGACAAACTGGACATTCTTGCCCTAAATAAAACAAGTGGTGCTTCTGACAAACCTTAGCTACCCCAAAATCGATTATTTTTTTATTGGCGGTTGGGTATTCCCTGCCCAATTTTAGCTGTCTGGGTGGGGGCAACGTGCTTTTGAGGGGCATTTTAAGAGTTACCATCATCCACCTCTTCTTCTTTTATTGAGGGTGGGAAGGATGGTAAGGGTGATACTCTCTTTAGGATGTCATTTATTGAAGAAAATACACTCTCGTATAGGTTACTACCCTTATTACCCTTATCACCCTGAAATGTTAGATTTTCAACTTGAGGTATGAATGTAAGCCATACCCTTGTCTCATAGCGATCTATTTGTTTGCTATCAATCCACCTATTCTTTTTGAATCGGTTGCATATTTTTCTAGCCATATCTTCTTTAACAGCATAGATGTTTGTAATGTATCTTTGAAAATCAGAAATGCTGATTGTTGAAGTCTCAAGAGAGAAGCATTTTTTCTCATATAAGTATTCTAGGCAGTTTCTTTCTTTGTAATTTGCCCCTTGCCAACCTACACCATAACTGAAATCACCTATAACCCACTCCTTTATGAAATCAAATGTCGCTTGGAGAAGCTCAACTAAATCCATAAATGCTAAGGTAACAAAATCTTCGGTGACTAAGGTTGTGTAATAGCTTCCTGCAAGTATGCAAGACATCTTAATCAGGTAATCTTGAATTGTCCACTTGACGAGCTTTGTGTAATTAGCTACTTTTTCGCTGTGAACCTGTCCTTCAGCAATTAAATAGGGTAAGTAATAGTTAATTTTTTCTTTTGCTCCGTCTGTAAAAGCAAAGTCTTTACCTTTTGTGGATTCTCTGACTTTTTCTAAATGTTTGATTATTTGGTCTCTTGTTTCTTGTCTTGAGAAGTTAGGATCTGTAATTTTATTTTTGAAATCTTCTTCGTTGCCATAGTTAAGGAATGGTTCTATTTTGCCAACAGGCATAAGGTTTCTTCTGAGGAATCCTTGTAGCACTAAGTTTTCTGGTATTTTTGCTGGTTGGAAGTAAAAACTGAATGTGCAGACAGGATCATAGCTTATCTTTTCTGCTGGTAAGTCATCAACAAGCCGTTTTGTTATTTCGTTCCTGCCTATCGGGTTGAGAGCTTTACTTATATATTCCCTTGCTTGTTTTGTCTGTTCATCATTCTGAAATATTAATGTGTTTGCTTCATCTAGATCCACATAATCAGCATCAAAATGACCTCTGTTTTCAACTTTAACTCTTATCTTTTTAGGTTTTGTTGCTTCTCCTGACAAGACTTTTGGATTGTTTATTTCAGTAGTTATTACTTTCCCAACAAGTTGTTCAGGGTGATAGCTCACAGGTTCTTCTATGGTATAAAAATGTTGTTCAGTTTTTTTTGTTTTTGTTACTATATCTTTAAATAGGTAAATTATGTCGTTTTTTCCACCTTCTGTTGGTAAGGAATAACCACAAGGGAATCTTGTATCTGTGTATTTCATCCCTAGCTTTATAGGTCTCTGTATTATCCCTCCTGCAAGTTGGTAATATCTAGCTTTTTTAATTGGATTGTAATGTTTTCCATAAAGTCCTAGAAGTTGGTCTATATGTTTGTAATAAGGTAAATGTGTGGTTGCGTAATGTAGGTTTCTGAAAGGATTTTTGGGTTGTTGTTCTTCAGACGTTAAAAATTTATCTTTTTTAGCTTCAAGTTGCTCAAACTTTTCTCGTATTTGATCTATGTCAAAGGAGTATCCATAAGTTTCATTAATATAAATAATTCGCTGGGTTAGTTCCCCATATTTTTTTGTGAAAAAAATCCCTTTTTGGCATTCATGTCTATCAGCCCCTTTCATAGGCTCACCATTAGGTAGTTTTGCAAATGATGGAAGTATTTCTCTCCAGACAAAGGTTCTGAATTCTTCAAAATTATCATCTATTGTCATCTTCCATCACCCTCGTTATTTTCTTGAAAAACCCTGTCCGTATCAGTAAGGAGAACAATCTGACTTTTACACAAAGTCCAAACTCTCTTCGCAGTTCTGAATTTCAAGAACTCGCCATCATCAAACTCAATAATCCCATAAAGAACCATCTCGCCGTTGGCATGAGAGAACACAAGCTTCTTGCAGAATAATTTTTGATTCGATTTTTTTGATTCCATTTCAACCTCTTTCTTTTATTCTTTTACTTCATCACCCTTCAAAATTTTAATAAGCCGATCAAGAGGGTGTTCGTATATCTTTTTTGAAGCCTCAATTTTATCTTCCTTATCCTCCTCTTTCTTTTTTGATTTGGTAGGTTTCATTCTTGATTCTTTCTTAAAACTTCCTGAGCCTCTTTCAGCGACGACATTTTACAAAAAGCTGAAAGTTTTAATCCCAAACTCTCTGCTGCTTTTTCTACTTTCAATAACTCAGGGCTGTTTTTATCAAACCGCAATTCAGTTATTTGGTAATCATATTTTTTCACCATTTTAACCTCCATTTCACAAGAAATCCAAAGACCTCGAAGGGTTTATATAGGTTTAAGATTTACAAGATTTGCGGAATTTTGTTGTTATAAGCCTTGTAACCACGAAATTTTGGGGGCTTTATAATAGCATAATTTGAAAAACCACCTTTTAATCTGGTAAAAATCAGCAAGAAAATAAGAAAATTAAGAAGGGCTTAATCCCTTCTTCTTTTCGATTTCTTTCATGGCTTCAACCTTCTTCTCACCAAGCCCTACAAGAGCTTCAAAGACTTCTGGGTGTGTCTGCTTTAGTTCTTGTATTCCGTCTATGAATGCTATAAGCTCTTCGTCTTTCTTTATCCTCTCTTTCACCATGTCTTTTTTGAGGATATGAAGACATTTTGGGCATATGTCGTCGCTGAAGCCTATCAGCTCACCGCAGAACTGACAGGGTTTGCTTTTCGGTGCTTCTATCCTTATCTTGTCATCTTTCAGCAATCCCCTCTTGATTAACTGCCTTTTGAACACATCTTGCTGGTCTGACAAGTCATAGGTTTTTAGTTGCTGGGTGGTCTTCCAGCCTGCTATCCTCTGTATTTCAACGTCGCTGTCACCTATGAGCCTTCTGAAAGTAACACCACCCCTCTTTAAAGAATAACAGGTGATTGGCTTGTCTATCTTTAGATTTCTGCAAGCTTGTTTCAGCCTTTTATTGACGGCATAAGGGGTTAGTTGCTTATTGTGTTTGTTCAGGAATAAGAAGCTACTCTTGTCCTTGTTTGGATGGGCTTTAAGCCATCTCACCAAGTAAGGAAAGGAGTCTATGCTTAGAAGTTTTTTAACACCTTCCTTTCCGTGTTCGCTGACCTGTATCACAGCATAGGCATCTTGCAGTTCCACATCTTTCAACTTCAAGTAAGAAAGTTCTTGAGGTCTTGCCAGACTTTCGAAACTCAGGCTGAGGTATGCTTGCATCATTTCATCACCGCCAAAGAATTTCATTATCCTGTCAAGCTCTTCAAAGTTCAGCTTGTCCTTGCGTGCTGTCTGCCTGCTCACATCTGTTTTTATCTCAAACTCTTTGAAGAATTTGGGCTGTTTCTCACCGAATAGTATCTTGCCTATTGTCCTAACGTCTCTCTCTGTCTTTCTCAGGTTGCTTGGTGAGATGCCTTTCCTCAGCTCTATTATTATATTGTCTTTGTCCATGCCATTAACATCTTTCAGATCACAGCTTATGTGATGGGTTAGCATCTTCAGGATAGACATGAGTTTAAGCCTTCTGATGTAGCTGGTGTCATCAACCTCAAATTTTCTTGTGAGTGTTCGGTAGTGTTTGAGGTTAGCCTTGTTCTTGCACCAATACTTCCTCTTGCCCCTTCCCTGTTCTGTGGGTTCTTCCAAAATCTCTTCAAGGTTTTCTGCGAACCTCTCGTATCTTGCCTTGTTCCCGTATATATCTTCTTCTGCCATCTTTCTCAGTTACTCCTGCCTGCCTTTAGTTATGCGAAGTTTATAAGTGTTGTATCATGTTTTTGCATACAGGGAATTAGAAAAGAAGGAAACTGCGGCAGGCGGGACTCGAACCCGCAACAACCACCTTGGGAGGGTGGTATCCTAGCCATTAGATCACTACCGCACAAAATAAAACTAAACTAGAAGAATAATAAAACTTTCCATCACTCTTGAAAACCCTTCTTCTTAAACCTAACAGAATACTTGTGAGCAAGCCTCAAAGGCTCTGGAAGCTTAAAAGCAGGCTTCAAAAGAGACTTAACAAGCTCACCGGCAGACTCAACAGAAACACGATGCCCAGGGCTGACAAAAATAGGATTGCTGCCCTCCTTAGTATAAAGCACAATACCCATAACCTCATCGTCAACGTAAACCTTACCCTGATGGACTTCACCACAAAGCAACTTCTTAGCAACACCCACAGTCGGAATGTTAAGAGAAACACCAACATAAGAAGCCAAGCCAGACTTCAAAGGGTGCAAAATGCCATTACCATCAACCATCACCAGGTCAGGCCTCACGTCAAACTTAGCAAAAGTGTCAAAAATAGGAGGACCCTCACGGAACATCAACAAAGTGGGAATGTAAGGGAACCTCTCCTTCGAAACAGAATACTTCTGCTCAACAACCTTGAAATCCTTATCTATGATAACCCCACCACAAACCAAATCCTTCCCAGTAGCAGCTATGTCAAAACCCGCTATTAGATTAATCTCACCGAAGTCGTCCTTAACCAAGACCTTCTCAGCAACCTTCTCCTGCAACTCACGATTTTCCTTAACCCTCATTTTAGATAAGCATCTGACAAGCCCTTAACCCTATTCAAATACTCCAACTTCTGAACCATCTCACGCCTAAGCCTGTTCATAGTTGGAGCAGTTTTATTCTGAGCGAGCCAACGCCTTGCAGCATCTATCTCACCATATATGAAATTATTAAGCTGCTCAGTGGTCCTTATGGCATTCTCCCTTATTATCGACAGGAGCATACCAAAAGCCAACTTGTTCTTGTTCTTAACATCTTGAGGTATCCTCTTTAAAACAAAACTGTTGTATTCCATAAAAACCACCTCCTACTTCTTAAAAACCTTGCCGCGTTTACAAGCAATGCACATCCCGCTATCCCTGTCATAGCAAATGTCACAAACCAAAGAACCACACTTAATGCAGGTGTATTTTGCGATCCTCTGCTTACAAACCATACAAGCAGCGGCTTTCATCTTAAACTATATAGAGCAAATAAATATTTAAAACTTATCATTAAGGCTTTAAAACCTTTAAAAGCTGGGCTAAATCATAGGTGTTAAGAACGTCGGACTTCCTACACCAACCCCTACGGGCAAGAGATATGCCCTCGTTCATAAAAGCAAAGTGATTAAGGTTGTGGGAATCTGTACCTATAGCAAACTTAACACCTCCTTCAATAGCTGCCTTAATCAGGTTAGGAGGCAAATCCATGCGGTCAGGAACGCAGTTTATCTCAAAAAACTTTTTATTCTTCACCGCAGCAAGCAGGACCTTATCAAAATCAAATTCATAAGGCTCACGATGACCTATCAAGCGACCTGTAGGGTGGCCAAATATGTGAACATAAGGGTTCTGCAAAGCAGAAACCAACCTCTCAGTCATCTTCTCCATAGGCATTTTGAAATTGCTGTGAACAGATGCTGTAACAATATCAAATTTTTTAAGGACATCATCATCGTAATCCAGTGAGCCATCAGCAAGTATGTCCACCTCTGTACCGCAAAAAACCTTGATGCCCCTCACTTTAGAGTTAACACGCTTAACATCCTCAATCTTTTTTATAACATCATCATCCTTAATGCCGCGGGCGATACGCTGGGACTTTGAGTGATCTGATACGTTAATGTAAGAATAGCCAAACTTTTTAGCATGATTGGCCAAGTCAATTATCGAGTCAGAACCGTCGCTATACTTGCTGTGAACGTGAAGATCCCCCTTAATATCTTCCAACCTAACCAAATTAGGCAACCTATGCTGTGCCGAAGCTTCGAGCTCACCCATACTCTCCCTAAGCTCAGGCTCTATGTAATCCATACCGAGCTTCTTGTATATATCCAATTCTGTCCTACCTGCCACCATCCTACCCGTCTTCTTAGAAAACAAGCCATACTCCGACAACTTGTAACCCTTCTTTATTGAGATAACACGCATAGCAATGTTATTGTCCTTAGAGCCAGTAAAATACATCAAAGCAGAACCGAAACTCTCAGGCTTAACAACACGAACGTCAACCTGAATACCCTCCTTGATTATAACCGTAGACTTAGTCAGCCCCTTTGCAAGGACACGCTTAACATCAGGCATACTAGTAAAGAAATCCATAACCTTACCGGGATTTTTAGAAATGACAAGAATGTCAATGTCACGAACGGCCTCCTTCTGCCTTCTTAAAGAGCCGGCAGCAACAGCCTTATCAACCTCTTTCAACGACTTCAGCCTGTTAACTATCCCCTCAGCAATAGGCTTTATGTAAAAAAGGAGTGTTCTTGCTTCACCTCTCTTGTATAACTCCAAACCCTTCAGGATGTTCTCCTCTGTCTTCTCCTTGAACAAAGGAAGCTTGCTTATCTTATGTTTCTTAGCAGCATTCTCCAAATCTTTGACAGACCTGATACCCAGCTTCTTGTACAAGGCCTTAACCTTCTTAGGACCCAAACCCTGGATATCCATAAGCTTTGTAATACCCTTAGGAACGGTCTTCTTCAACCGCTCATACTCCTGGATCTTACCAGTCTCTATGTATTCTGCTATCTTCTTGGCAAGAGCCTCGCCAACGCCAGGAATGTCCTTTAATTTACCCCTTTTGTATATATCCTCCAACTCTTCAGAAAGGGACTCGAGGGAACGAGCAGCCTTACGGTAGGCAGCAGGCTTCCAATTCACCCCTTGCATCTCCAGAATGTTTGCAATCTCATGGAAGATTTTTGCAATCTCCAGATTCTTCATAACATATAAAAGTAAAAGGTATTATAAAAAAGTTTCTTTCCAAAAAAAATATAAACAAAGATTAGTAAGTTAAGTGAATGGATAGTATTCTAAAAGAGGCAATGCACTACAAGAAGATAAAAAAAGACTCGGTACAATGCCAACTATGCCCATGGTACTGCACACTCAAAAACAGAGAGAGGGGAAAATGCGGGGTGAGAGAAAACAGGGAAGGGAAACTATACAGCTTGGTATATGGAAGGCCGTGCTCAGTAAACGTAGACCCCATAGAAAAAAAGCCCCTGTACCATTTCTTACCAGGAAGCCAATCATACTCGATAGGAACTGTTGGATGCAACCTATTCTGCCACCACTGCCAGAACTACTCAACATCAAGGGCAAAACCAGAAGAAGTGCCCAGCATGAAAATGGAACCAGAACAGGTTGTAAAAAACGCAGCAAAATCAAAATGCCAAAGCATATCCTACACTTACAACGAGCCAACCATATTCTACGAATATGTTTTTGAAACAGCAAAAATAGCAAAAAAGAAAAAACTGAAGAATGTTACTGTAACTAACGGCTACATAAACGAAAAACCGCTAAAAGAACTATACAAATACATCGACGGAACGAACGTTGATTTGAAAGGATTCAGCGAAGAGTTCTACAAAAAGGTATGCGAAGTAAGACTCGAACCTGTGCTGAACTCACTAAAAACTCTTAGAAAGATGAAAGTATGGTTTGAAGTAACAAACTTGGTAATACCTGGATTCAACGATGATAAAAAAATGATAAAAAAAATGTGCCAATGGATAAAAAAGAACCTAGGTGCTAATGTACCGTTACACTTCTCAAGATTCTACCCTTGCTACGAGATGTACAACACACCAATAACCCCTATGGAAACTTTGAAAAAGGCATACGAAATAGCAAGGAATACAGGAATAAAATTTGTTTACCTAGGCAATGCCGGCTATGAAAGCGGTTACTCCGATACGTTCTGCCCTAAATGCGGGGAAAGACTCATAAAAAGAGGAAGCTACTTCGGCATCGAATACAATAAAATAAAAAACGGCAAATGCTTCAAATGCAAAGAGAAAATACCTGGAGTTTGGAAATGAGAGAGTGCACAAAAGAAAATAACATGAAAGAATGCAACTGTACATACGAACCGTGTCCGAGAAAGGGTTACTGCTGTGAGTGCATAGCATACCATAGGAAACATAATGAGCTACCGGCATGTTTCTTCCCTAAAGAAATAGAAAAAACTTATGATAGAAGCATAAAGAGATTCACAAAGCTACATCAATAAATAAACTTAACATTACGCCTCAAATTCTTAACCGTCTTCTTAAAATTGAAGAAATAAGAATCATCCTCGAAAACGGCATAAGCAAACTTGTCATACAAATCGGGATAATCCCTAAGTACAACATCCTTTATGCGAGGCCAATTACCACACTTAATGTTAAGCCTGTCAACCATTACCGAATCAACAAAACCAATTCTCTCCATAAGAATCTCAAGATCCTTATCAGTTATGTAAGGGAGTACAGGACCCAAAAAAACATTGGTCTTAATGCCAGCATCATGCACCTTCTTCAAAGCCTTAATCCTATCCTCAACAGGGGAAGAGTTAGGCTCAAAATTCTTCCAATCATTCAAGCTGGTAATTGTAAAACCAACAGTCGCTCTCTTAAAACCCCTCAAAATATCAATATCACGAGTAACCAGGGCAGACTTCGTGAGGATATAAGGGGTGAAATTCTTGGGAAGAACCTCAAGTATCCTTCTAGTAAGCTTATACTTGGACTCGACAGCCTGATAGGCATCAGTAACAGAGCTTATGAAAATACTGCCTGGCTTGGCCTTCCTCAATTCCCTCTGCAGAACATCGACAGCATTGACCTTAACATCAACAAAACTACCCCACTCCTCCTTATGGTTAGTGTACCTTAACATAAAACGAGCATAGCAATAAACACAGTTGTTGGAACAGCCAGTATAAGGATTAATACAATAATCACAAGACAAACCTGTCTTGTTCAACAAAGACTTGCAATGAACTTCCTTAATTTTCATCTTTTATAATACCCCCTATAATCTCATTCTTTGTTTTATTACTATAGTCTTTTTGGAACCTGAAAGACTTCATTCGCATATTAAATAAAGTTTTCAACAAGTCATTTTTATAAATTCCTTTATAATACTTACTTTTACCTGTAATTTCAACCCCCTCTATAAACCCACCAATTTCTATAAACCTTTTTATGCTTTTTAATTCTTTAATCCCTAACCCCTTAACCCCTGACCATGTCATTTTTGATTTCAAAATAAATGATTTTATACCCACCTTTTGGAATAAATCCTGCCACTCTTCTAACAATTCTGGATGTGAACAAGCAAATTGTAGGTTTGGATAAACTATATCTCTAGAAAATTCTGGGAAAATACTACCTTCACATGACATAGCTATCCTTACAGACTCTACTAACAGGCTCATATCTTCATTTTCTAAAAACCTCAATGATGGCTGCGGTCCGGCTATATAGTTTTTAAGACCTTTAGTTGGGTAAGTGTTGTAAGATGGTGAAATCTCCAATAGGCTCTTTGTAACTTCTTTGCTAAAAACAGAAGTCTCTTTGCCACTTTGCATATAAGATTTTATAGTGGGGTGCAGACCGTATTTTTCTTGAATTAAGGTCAAAAAAATACCTTCTTAAGGTATCATCTGTAGTTATTAACATAATACCCCCAGTATCCTTTTTTAGGTATCCATCTGTTAACATAAACACAGCAAGTAATTGACTAAAATTATCTTTTAAATTATAAGGAAAAGAATTAGGCGGTTCTGTGATTATATGCCTGTGGAGTAATCTTGTGCCGTCACCATGAGACCTTCTTTTTATGTTATAAAATTTAAGAGTATTATAAACAACACGAGGACTATACTTTATTATTCTTGAAGTCTCTGAAATACAAAAACCTGCTTGATATAGCTTGATGACCTTTAACTCTTCATCTATGTCTAATTTACACCTTGAATCCCTTTTGGCATTCATTTTATGTACACATTCAATCTTTTTATGGCATTTAATTTATCTTTTTCCCCAATTTTAGCATTATTAATTGAAGATTTTACAAATTCTGTTATTTCATCATAATGGGCTCTATTTATTTTGTAAGGTACGCCATCTTTACCCCCCAGTGTGTAACTAAACCTGGCAGGATCCTGCCAACTGGACTTACTACCATAAATTATTTCAGAAATCAAAGCAAGAGAACGAACGGCAGCAGGACCAACACCTTGTACTGCCAACAACTCTTCATAGTTTTTTGGCTGAAACTCGTAAGCCTTCCTCAAATAAGCAAGTGACTTCCTAGAAAGATTCAAGTTATAATGATTAGGTGTCATGGTCAAAACAGCATCAAAGTCGTTTTTAAGATGCTCAGGATTATCGTTAACTAGGTCAACGGAAACCTCTCTAGTATTTTTACTCTGCTTGGAGGTAAGATCAAGAACCTCACTTTCTTTCTTATCACAACAAATAGCATTATGAGGCTCTTCAACAAAACTCTCAAAACCTGAAAGCCAGTGATAACGACGGGCATACTTAACCTTAGAATTCATGCCCTGCTGGATAACAGCATAAGCACCTTTTTCTGAGAACACAAAAAAATGAGCGTAGAGATTGTAGTTGTCCTGAATCATTGCATTATCAACCTTGGCAGACATCCTTGAGGCATAAACGAGCGAATCTGCTTTTGATGAAACGCCCATTTTACCAGAGTTGAACTCAATCTCAAAGGGGGTTTTCCTTGAGACATTCCCCTTACCCCCACAGACTTTTATACCAAGTTCATTTTCTGTTAATGCTACTTTCAGGGCCCCCAATGTTGTAGTAGTTGTACCGCTAGAATGGAAGTCAAAACCAATGACACAACTCAAGGCCTGAAAGAAGAAAGGGTCGGAAATGCGTTTTATGAACTCATCCTGGCCATACTCATAAACGATAACCTCAGCGATAGCACTGCCAAGCTTAGTCATCCTAGAAAAAAGCCACCTTGGACAGGAACCATAATGCAATGGTAGGTTAGTAATGCCGGTCTTTATCATAGGTCAAACCATTTGTTTTTAGAATTTATAAAGAATAACAGCACCCATGACGAGATGACTACTGGTGTAAAATATATGTTGTAGTATAATAATTAAACAAAAAATTTAAAACGGCAAATTTTTGATAATAAAGTATGGATGTATTTGCTCATGCGCTATGGGGTTACGCTGTCTTCAGAAAAAGAACACTAACGAAATGGACTGTAGCAATGAGCGTGATGCCTGACTTGCTTTCTTTTGGGATATACCTCTTTATCCTTTTTATAACTGGAAATTTCATTTTCGGAGGACCCCATGGGGGGAGCATACCAAATTATGTGACCTTCATGTACAGCCTAACACACAGCCTTTTCATAGCAGGTATTTTCGCCATATTTGTCTATTTAAAATTTAGAAAGTATCTCATCTTGGTAGGAGCTTGGATGATGCACATAGTGATAGACATATTCACTCATACAGAAGAATTTTTTCCGACTCCATTCTTATACCCCGTATCAGATTTCCATCTCAGTGTAATAAGTTGGGGTACGCCATGGTTTATGATAGCAAATTACTCCGCACTAGCGATTGTTTATTCAGCGCTTGGATTTAGATGGTTAAGAAAAATGAAAACGTAATTTTTTATTTTTTAAATATTGTATAACCAATAAATTATGGCAAAAAAATAGAATTTTTAAAAAAGGTTGGGGCTCCATATTGGAAACAAAATGAAGCCCCACCCCATTAATGTTTTAATCCTTGATAAGAACTTCGTACTCCCCCGCAGGCTGCTCCTTAGGAACCTTAGGCTCCGTAAGGTTATTGATCCACAACTCGACAAACCCTGTTGGCACCACATAATCTTTAGAATCTTTAGGCAACTTCAGCGAAACTGGCTTCTTTTCCGGTGGTTTCCATAGGGGGAGGGAAACTTTCCCAACAGGAACGCTTTCAGGATAGTAGATGACATAAATATCAACGTAACTCTGAAAAGCAGGCTCTTTAGTGACAGAATAATGACCAATCTGAACTTCCTTACCTTTAGACACAGCGAAGATTGTTAATTCAGGGTTACTGATAGCGCCTCTGATATTTGGTTTAAGTAGGGACTCGTATTCTGAAACAAAATCCCGCTTATCTGCATCAATGATAATGCACCTACCCTTTATCTTGATTGAAGAAGGTTCCACATCTCTGCAGAGAGGCATAGTCTCCAGAGCAGAAGTGATAATCCTTGGCTTCATCACATGCATCTTGTACATAGGGATGGCGATGGCAGCAATAATACCGACAATCGCAATAATGATAAGAAGCTCGATGACAGTAAAACCTTTCTTTCTCATCTTAATCACCTCCTCTCAGGGTTACCTCACCTTCCTTTCATAATATTTCAACTTCAAAACCTCCCCGTTTGACAAGCCGGTAACGTAGTTATTGTACCTTCCCTTTGACGTCTCAAAGCATTTCACCATTTTGAAAGCAATCATGGAAAGACCCAGAAAACCAACACCCCCCCGCTATTTCCTTTGACAGATTCTTACGCATATCACCTTCCTCTGACATAGATTTGTAATTACCTAATCCTTTTCTGACAGCCTTTATGGGAGAAGAATATCATAGTGGGCAAAACGAGCTGTTTACCCGTGTCATCCACGCCGTAGAAAGTGAGGGAACATATACTGTTACACATCCTGTGGGAGGTATCATAACACCAAAATTTATAGTTCTTCACACCTCCAGGATTAACCCTAATGCTAAGAGGAACTTTGCCCAACGGCTTTTTTGTAACAGGATCTATGTTCTCCCAAACGCTACCGTCTGGGACTTGTATTTTCAGCTCACGATGGGTTATTGTTACCCCTATAACCTCAGAGTTTTCTACAAAGGTGGTTTCCCATGCCCATACAGGACCCTCTTTTCCAAGATAGCTGTTTCTGGCCTCAACCGTATGCGGTGCCATAACAACCACGTTCCCTTTTATGCACTGAATAGAATAGTCTTCAGGTATGGTAGCACACGCACAAAAAGATAAGAAAATAAAAAGCAAAAAGGATTTAGGTCTCATCACGACAACCTCCCTAGATGGATTATGCAACTTCAAAGTTCAGTTTCTCCTTCAACCTTTTTCTCTTGCAAAAAATCCTTGAAAGCCTCAACAAGTTTCTTCTTCTCGTCGAGCTTTTCCTTGTTTATCTTGCTAAAAACCTTCTGGAAAGGTGAGGGGGCCATCAGGTCTATGAGCATGTCTTCCATGCCGCCCTGAACCCTTCTCTCCACTTCATCGATCCTGTTGATAACCAGGATGAGGGGGTTCTTGAAGAGAATATCCGCTTCGTAATGCTTTGTGTTTAGACGGACTTGAACCATATTTCTCTTGAAATAAAAATCAAGAACCCCTATAATAAAAGCACCCAAGAACATACACAAGACACCATAAATGGTCAAATAAAAAATATTCCTTACCTTCATCCAACACCCCCTTTCTTTACTTACCGGCAGGAGCACCACACATCTCAACGGCATCGGTGGCTGACCAAGACCAACCGCAACTCTCAAGAATAACCTGGTCTGCGAGGAAGTCTCCCTCCAGCTTTATATTCAATGTACAATCTTTATTCACCGGGCTGAGAATACTTTTTTCCTCGCCAGTCTTACTGTTCCTAAGCCACGCACCACCCCAGCACATATCATAATCGCCGGCTACAGTAACGCTGCCAACATAAACAGGCTTCTCGTAAGTCAGGGTTAGTTTTGCTTTGAAATCCCATCCTGAAGAAGTCCAGCTGTAACCGTAACCACTCCAAGCATCACAATCCCCTCCTTTTGGAGCATCTGGTGCGCCGGTAGCATAAATTGCTAAAGAACCGGCAGCGTTCTCTGAAGTTGCACTTGCTGACTTAGCATACTGACAAACAATCTCCTTCGGAGTTGCAGAGGGGGGAGTGGGATAGGTTGAACTCATTTGGGTGGCACAACCCAACACAGAAACGACAATCAGAAACAGCAAAAAAGTATTCTTGTACATTTTTTTATTCTCCTTTCTGCAATAAAAGTTTAGTTGTTATTTCAGAATCAAGTTAAAGAGTGTGGGCCTTTTTACCTAATTAATTGATTATCCCCCCTTAATTTACACAGACCCAAAAAAAAGGTTGTAAGACACACTCCACATATTAGAGTTCCTATAAATATAAGCACAATAGCCCCCACGCCCTGTTCCCCAGTAGGTAATGCCTTGACCTCTAACATCATTTGCTTCAGTCGGTAGACACCCCCTAAAAACACGAATATAGACATTGCCATTATTAAACCTGCACAAATAATCTTCTTCATTTTTCCTTCTCCTTTCTCCTCTTTTGTGAGCCTTTGAATTAAATTTAAAAAAGTTGGCGCTGGAGTTTTCAATAGTTTTAGTTTTGGTTGATGGTAGCGACGTTCCGCCCACCAACTTGCTGGACACAACTGATACCGCCAGAAGGGCGGTAGGGTGGCGGCGAAGGGGTCAGCGTTACATTGAGGATGTAGATTTGTTCCAAAAGATCCAAACCCACAGACCAAATCTCCGGCCGGCTGGAATAATCCCCCCACCCCTTTTCAACCTCTTGAGGCTTTACGTTCAGAGATTCAAGCGAACTACTTTTTTTCGATTCTGGAACCTTGACCTCACCTTTAGCTTTGTCCTGGACGAACCCCAATGGAGCAAATGACAAGCTAAAAATGAGAAATGGCACTAACAATTTCACCATGCAAACCACCTCCTTCAAAAACTCCAGCGCGCTAAACTTATCACCTAAGGCATAATGTTATCAAAATAAGGAGAGTTGCCTACTTCCACAATTTGGACCCAGATTTCCCCCGGAATACCAGGATTATTATCAGTACGAAAAGCCCTAACAGTATTCCCATCGTATAGTTTCCGCTCAGAAAAACAGAGAGGCAGATAAGGAGAAAGCCGACCACACCAGCGATTATTAACGGCATAGACATACGTTTTTACCTCCTTGATTATAGAACTTTTTGTTAAAAAAATCTTAGTATTATCTCGAAGCATCAATATGGTTCAACTCCTCAGCCCGCTCAACATCTTTCATACGAGCAAGAAAATCCTTTAGGTTCTGAAATGACCCGTCAGCAACAAACTGCACTTTCCTGTTAACAAAACCGATCTTCAAAAGTGAGACTATCAATACGTTATGATCCTTCGCCTCTTTAAGAATTTCATCGGATGTAAGTTTGGTTGTTATCGCAACCCTAAAAATATCTGTATCCTTAAGGAACTGGACGGATTTTTTGATACTATGCACCTTCTCCTCGAGGTTCTTCAATTCAGGTAGACCTACACCGCCGTTGTTTAGAGTTTGCCTTCTTACTTTCCTAACAAAACCTGCAAGGTCCTCGAGTTTGTCCTCAACACATTTGACGCTGGTTTTATGCTTAGAAAAAGCGTTGTCTACCAACAAGGATATCACCACCCTTCTACAAAGATTTGAAACTGAGAGAGGCCCCCAACCGTTCAAGGAGGAAAGGCGTATGGCTCGCCTTTGAATCTCAAGGGTCAGGAGCCTCTCATTATCGAACACCCTCATTTACTTGGCTACTCACTCAAATCAGCCAATGTCCCGCCGTTATTCAGATGCTGACGAATAAGAGGAAGACGCTTCAGAAAAGTGTAAAACTTGACACTTGCACTGTAGACCATATATGCTATGAGGATGGAAATCGCTGAGGAGGTAACCCAACTCACGAGCGGACTGATGTCTGAACTCTTAAGATGAACAGCTTGCCAGACAACATACACTATCAAAGCAGAATTTACTAGCATCATAAACAAACTTGCTATGATGCCAAAAACGCTGATAAACCATCTCATCATAAATTCTCCGTTATTCATCAAACCACCTCCTTATCCTTTTTTCAAAACTTAAGCTTCTTATTTAAAGATATTTTAGCGCAGCATAACACACATTACTCTTTCAAGGTATGCTGATGAAGAACAATCTCCCTTGAACTTGAAGATACGAAATTGGATTTTTCTCCAATTTCTTGCCTAACGAGGTTCTTTACCTTAGGGGAATACCAGTAACGCAGCCACCTTGTAACGGTTTTATCTTTATCATCATCTATTGTGGCTGTTTCCTTACAATAAACCCTCAAAACGTCGAACAGGCCTAAAGACTGGTTTCTCTTTTCAAACTCCTCGACATTAAAGTGGTTAGAGATTGTGATGTTCAACTCAGCATACTCATTCCTTTTAATGAATTCATCATTCCAACTCTTTCCCACAAACATAGGAAAATCAAAAAGTTTTCTCAAAGAATCCTTGAACTCATGCTTTCTGTTACCCTCATCTATATAAAAACGTATGTTCAAAGTCTTTTTATCATAGACGTGTAAGCCTTTGAACCCCCCCATCGCAACAAAATAGAAGTTTTCGGTAATCTTAACAACTTTATGCGTTACAAAAACCCTCCTCCCAAACTCACTAAAGGTATATTGCCATTCATCACCTACATTCCATATAGGCGCTTCGAACCTTTCTTGACCCCAAACAGAGTAAACAGAGAGGGTTGAAAAAAGAATTAGGAAAATAAAAAACATCTTATTCATCTTTTACACCTCCTTTCTCTGCCTAATCATAGTCCAAGTTAGCAGTATCGATAGAAAGAATCATGCCACAACCACAAGTGACCACATCACTCAGTGAGCCTATACGATGAACTAAAGCACAATTCAGGCATATGAAAACAACCATCGCTATCACCTTCCCTTTCAGTTATAAATTCAAAATAATAATTCTGAAATATATTTCCTACAAAGTATATTTTGCAGTGGCTAATACTGTAAAAAAAATTTTGAGAAAAAAACAGGGGTGGGATGCCACTTCTCAAACTGAGGGTTCCCGTAAATCCCCAGAAAGGAGGTTCGCTCTGCAGCATCCCCCTGAAGCAAAAAGAGGGGCCCCCGGTGGAGGTGAAAGTAACGAGGATACGCGTGGGTGCGCGACGCGTTATCTGACCGAAGGCCCCTCTAATTCTTATCAGCCTCCTCATCATTCTTCTTAAATGAAGGGTAATACCTCTGATTCCATTTGAAATACTTACCCACAGCTACTGTAAAGAGAAAAACAACAGCCATAACAGCCTCCTCATTCACGCTTCCGCTTCTTAACCTTCCCCCTAAGGAAGGAATCCTCATAAACCTGTATGGGTAGCGCATAGCCCCAGCCGAAGAATTCCTTAAAATGTCTCGCAACCCCCAATGCAGTCTCATGGGTGTTGTAAAGCCCCACAAAGACCCGATACCACAAACCCTTACTACCGAGGTCATAAAGGATCACACTAGTCTTCGGCTCCAGGTTAGGCATGCTGTCCACAAAATCCAAAGCCTCTTCCCTATTCTTGAAAGAGGCCACGTGAACAGAAAATAACACGCGCCTGACCACATCCTTAACCTTAGGAACTTCGATGGGTTTTTTCTCAACCTCTTTCGGAGGAACTGGCTGAACTTCCTGCTTTCCCAAAGAATCTACTTTTTCGGATTTAGAAACCTTGACAGTCAACTTAAGATTCCTAACTGACTCTTTGGCCTTGAAGGTTATCGAGAACTCCTGGGGAACATCTTTTGACTTGTAAGGCATAAGAGTAAAATCAACCCTCTTGATCTCCAAAGCCCTAACCAGAAAAGCAGGGTGTATACGAATCCATTCAGGAATTGTTTGCGGATTTACGGAAACCATAAGAACTTCTTCCTTGCAATTCACAAAGTTGACAAAAAGAGGTGTATCCTTCTCGTAAGGAACCTCAACATTTAAAGTTTCGGGAACGAGAAAAAAAGAAAGGGGAGGAGCCTGCTTTTCGTCAACACCGATCTTAGTAAATCTCACCTTAGTTGTACCTTCTGTAGGTGTTGGCATAACCACCTGTTGCTGCGTTGTCGCACAAGAAACAACAAACAAAAAAATAAACAAAGAAAAAAACATTTCAACCAACGTATTTTTTCCACCTCCTTTCTTCAAAAGCTGTTTTACTAGGTAAGGCAGCAGGAAAATGAAAGCGATGATAGCTATCTTCCAGCCTGCAGAACCAGGGAAAAAAAGTATGAAAAAAACTAAAAAAAACATCATAAACAAGTTATACTTTTTCATAAAAACCTCCAGAAAAAGGAGGAGGGCTGCCGGTGAAACAAGGGGTGATATGCTCTGGGGGTGAAACGTTTTCACCATGTGCAGCCCCCCCCAATCGGGAAGAAACTACTTCAATTTGGACGGACTCACTTTGACGCTCACCTCAAAAACTGACCCCGCATCAGGAATCAGAAGGAGTTTGGATCTCATCGTGTCCTTGTACAATGAAGGGGTCTCGATACTGAACCTTGTCTTGATTGTTTTTTCAGGCTCGATCTCCACCGCTGGATGCTCAACCCTCAACCAGCTGTCCGTTGGCATAAATTTCACGATGATTTTCTGTTTGGTCAAATTCCTAATATTTAAATCCCCAACGAAGAAAGTGCTAGAAGGTAGAGAGAGGTGGATGGAAGACAGGTTGACCACATCGATGGAAAAGAGGGTTTCCTGCTGCAGGAATACATCCCTGGTTAGGTTAAATTTCATGGTGTTGTGTTTTACCATCTTATCATCGATGAGGGAGAAGAACTCAAACTCGTAATTGCCAACGTTCATCTTTCTCTGGAAACTCCCACTAAAATTCCTGCTGTTCAAAGGCAAGATGAAATCATACATGGCGTTGGAAATTTCAAGCTCCATCGCACCCAAGCTCTGCCCATCTTTCTTTATTGAGCAACCAACAACCGGGAGGGAAGTCCGAGAAGATGTGTTTACATACTCGGCTGTAACAGTCACTCTATTCTGGACAACCTCAACCTTGGGATTCTTTATTTGTCCTTGCGGTGGAGTGTTCTTACCAGTTACGTCAATAATCAATAAAGATGCGAGGTTGAGAGGTTTTGTAATTACAGCAACAGGGTAATCACCTGGGACAGCGTCCTTTGGTACAGAGATTGTTACAGGAACCTCTTCCCACTTCCCCTGTGCGTCTGTTTTTACGGGGTTAATCTTCTGAACGAAGCTTAGTCCCGAGTACCTTTTTGGCTTTGAAGGAAGAACCTCCTCAAGATTCTCAGAATGCAAGAGCATGCCATTACTGTCCACAGCAACATGCATGGGGGTGAAAGAGACGGTCTGAGGAGTCTGAGAGAACACCGTAAAATTCACCTTCACCGTTTTTGTCTCACCGGGAGCCACAGAGATACGGTCAGCGTTGGGATTGATGGCGGTGAAAGCAAACGCATTTGCAAAAGCAAAAAAGAGAAAGAGCAAAAAACCTACAACAAAACAAAAAGATTTCTTCATAAGCATGAACCTCCTTTTTGTTGTTACTTTTTAGAAGTTACAAGGTTTTGAAGATAAAAAAAAGGATGGAAAGCAAGAGGATGGAAAGCAAGAATAAGCTAACCATCCTCTCTTAACGAAAAATATAGGAACGCGCGCTGGACATTGCTTGAATTTTACAACTCAGAGATCCCCCGACGAGAGACCCTTATGAGGGTTTGAATTTTCCCGACGAGGATGTGTTCCATCTTGCTGGAAATGAAACGCGATAGATCCAACAAGATGATGGTCAGAGGCAGCTCTTAGTGTTGGAAAACAAGGGCGAAGTTCCCAACCCCGTACTGCCCGATGCAACTGATGTTCACGCCGTGGAGGGCTATCTGCTTCGTAAGGGCAACGTTTCCGCATCCCACTTGCTCGACGTCGGAAATGTTCAGGCCCTTAATGGCAAGTTGGAACGTTTTCGCGAAGTTACCCGCGCCCACCTGATCGATGCTGGAGAGGTTGATTCCGCAGAGTGCAATCTGCTTCACCAACGCCAGATTGTACCATCCGTACTGCCCAACCTTGGATGCATTCAGTCCGAAGATGGCAAGTTGGAACACTTTCGCGAGGTTGGCCTTGCCAAACTGCCGGATGCAGTTAAGGTTGACCCCCAAGAAAGCATTCTGGTCCACGAAGGCGGCGTTATAGCGACCAGCCTGGAGGACACCGGAAAGGTTTGCGCCCAGGAAATTGTCCATCTGATCGATGTAGGCCAGGTTGGACTTCCCATACTGACCCACCCTAGACGCATTCAGTCCGTGAATGCTGAACTGTTTAACGATGGCCTCGTTGTAGAGACCTGCCTGCTCAATACCACTGACGTTCAGCCCACCGATGGCAAAAGCCGACGTTGCCATCACGAGGGTAAGGATAAGTACCGTTTTGAGTAACACTAACTTCTTCATGAGAAGTCTCCTTTCTATAACTCAAGCCCAAGCCAGCGCGCGTGTTCCACAACTTAAGTTACAAAAGAGGGTTAAGGGTTGACTAATCAGAAACTTCCTTGCCGAAAACGATCTTCTGCACCGGAACCTTCTCTTCCTGAACCTCGGCCTTCTTCTCAGCAGCGGCCATTTCATCAAACTCAAGCTTCAGTTCAGAGAAGAACTTCTTGTCATCCGGATTCTTGGGAGACCACAGCCCACTATTAACGCATTTTGTGATGAGATTAATGACGCTCTTCTCGATGGTTTCCCTCACGCAAGCCTGAGTGGGTTCGTTGGTAGTGAAACCAGTCTCAACTTCCAACAACTTGTCAATCTTCAAAAACCGGAAGATTGAGAAGTCCACTTCCTCAGAGGCGATGCGTTTGTAGACGCTAACTGCATCAAGGACAACACCAGTGTTAAGATCTGTCAGGCGCAAATCCGTTGTGACAGAGCTGATTTTCGCACGAGCACTTAGCCCGAAGCCACGGTAGCCTGCACCAGCACCAGCGGAGAATGGTTGATGCTCATATTCCGTTATGGCACCTGTAATCATGAACCTGGGCACTTTCAGGCCGACAACACCCCCGTTGACCTTTGCACCTTGGCGCTGCATCTCTTCCCTGATCTTCAGCTCCTGATAAAGGTTACTCCAAGACTCCCTCTCAACTACTTCAAACCACTTAGATTTCAGCAGGGCATTGATCAACATATGGACACCGCCCTGCGTCACGGCCTTACTCAAATCCGTGGCGTTTACGCTACGACGATGTTGACCCGTCTCATCAGGCAGCTTCCAAACTGCTACGACAATCTTCTCGCTAGGTGCAGGCAACTTTTTCAGATTCTCAGAAGCGCCTGTCCAGTTTGGAACTGCCCCCTCATACTTGTACCTCCCGTCTAAATTCTTGGATGTGGCTGCACACCCAAGAATGAGAGGCACGACAACAACGAACAGACTTAGATTGAACAAGGTTTTCTTCATCTCTTTCCTACCTCCTTTAATATCAAATTTTTTCTGACTGAGTGCCTCTCACGGGCTTACTCAATCACGGGCTTACTCAAAACCCCAGCTCGGGTTGAAACCACCCAGCATGCCTGAACCGGGGAGCAGGATTGCACTGTTGTAGCTACCCGATTGGATGATATAATTGAAGTTGTAATCAAAATTGAGGGTTAAATTGTCAATGCTGTCGGTTAGATCATCCATCATAGCCTTCAGGTCGTCCATCATCTTGTTCATCATCCGCTCGATTCTCTTAACGGGATCATCCTGATACTCGTTGGTGGACTTGGCCTTATCGAGGTAGTACTGGCCATTAAACGAATTCCCGTTGATAAAGGTTGGATTCCCAAAACCCCAGGGGCCGAAGTCAGCTCTTGCATTCGTGGGGACAAATGCCAACACAGAAACAAAAGCGAGTAACGCAACTGTAACTAAAAACAATTTCTTCATCTCTTTACACCTCCGTCTCTTTGGATTTTTTGAGTTAAACCCTTTTACCCTATGGTAAAACTAATTCACCCCCTTTCTTCAAAGTTTTGAACCTCCCAAACAGAAGGAAGGTTATGCCGCCTTGGATTTGCTTAATGGGTTAGCAGGAGAAGTAGGGTTGACCCTTTTGAAATGGAATTTAAAATGGAACAGCCTCAACGCATCCGCTGCTTGTTTCACAGCTTCCTTGACAGCTTCCTCCAAAGTGATATCATGCTTCTGGTGTTGGACAACGACGTAGGGAGGACCAGTTGGCAAAGCCTTGCCGGTCTTCGGGTCTATCTCACTTACCACAACGTTCAGGGATACGCCGGTGTAAGGAAGATTCCGAAGCACATAAAAACTGGCTTTGTCTAAGGTTAAAGTCATTTGATACTGTGCTTCTTTCCTCTCTTTGGTGATTACGTACCTGCCCGTATCAACCAGGCCTTTTGTAAACCAGTCCTTGAGATTCGCCTGAAACTTCTTCTCGGGAGTGCGGTCTTCAATACTAATACAGACCTTCATCTTGTCCGTTGGCTGCTGAGAAAAAACAAAGACAGGTATGAGAAGGGAGAACAACAAGAAAACAAACACCTTAGTGTACCTCAACATGTGACACCTCCTTTCTGTCTAAGTTAACCACCTCCTTCCAAACTCATTTTTTCTGAATCACCTCCCTTACTATGGTGTCCACTGCCTCCCTAATCTTTGGCTTGAGCAACTCATTGAGAGGAGTTCCTTCAGGCCAGTTAACCTTGATAGGAATAATGTGAAGGGGCTTATTCGGCTTTGGCTCGCTGTTGCGAACTGCTGTAAGAAAATAAACAATGTAGGTAATCTCATCAGAAAGCAAGCCCTTGCTTACAGACTCTATTCTTCCTGTTAAGCAAAGCATGATGCGGTCAGGGACCTTGACTAAGAAATTTGAGTTTTTTATCTCAGCCATCACCTTCTCACCAATCTCACGGTTGAAAAAATCCCTATCCATCTGAAGGCTCTGCAACAACTCTCTATGCTCAGGCTTTTTCAACTCTGGAACAAGGTCTGTGAAGAAAACATCCAACTTGATATCACGCTCGAGCTGCTGCGTAGGAGAGATAGATGGGAACAAAAGAAGAAATACCACTAATAATCCGAAAATCTTCATGCGAACCTCCTTTTTGAGAAGATAAAAAAGGGCTGCAGACCCGATACCTAATTAGGTTAGTATATCCCCTAATAGAGTGAGCAGCCCGTATGTACATCATCGTTTTTTGTTCTTCTTATTATTAGTTCTCTGGGCGAACTGGGCGAAAATCAGACTCACACTCTCGGTGCCTTTCAAGCGAAACTCCTTCTGACCGTTGGGACTTTCACCTTTAACAAGACGAACCTTGACGAGGCCAGCCTCAATCTTGCCTGATACCTTTTGAATGATAGTACTCTTTGCCCACACCCACACCAAGTCTTTATTTAAAGGTGCTTTTTTTAACTCAACATTTAACTTATCTGCACTAATCCCGCCTTCCGGACACTGCCCAGGCTTTAAACATTCCAACGATTTCATAATGAACCTCCTTCCCTAGAAGTTATGTAATTGAACTACACCCCCAAATAGTTCAAGGAAGGAGAAGTTAATCACGGAGGCCGACAAAACATTCTCAAGAAACGCAAACGCATGTTACACTCCTTTCCTAAGTTGCTGAAAAACCTTCCTAAGTTGCTGAAAAACCTTTAAATCACCACCTCCTTTCTATGCTCTATTTTTTGGTATTCCCAAGGAAATACCCATGAAAACGGGGTTTTTCACTTTCAGGAAAAGTTAAGGAAATGGAACACACTATATAAGAAAACAAGCCAAAGGCTCAATTTGCGAAAGCAAAGCTTTCCACACATCTTCCGAGGTTTTTCCAGGAGTAACGATTCAAAGCAAATCGCCAGTCTCTTGAATCCAACCTCATTATCCAAAGCAACTAACAAACAAAACTTATTATTGCGTGAATTTTGTTTGTATGCTTGTGGATCCGGTAAACCCTTGCGGGTGTTTGGAGTTAAACTCCGAGGTTTTTAATTTTTGAATTGGTGAATGTGACTCAATTATGCGAATTAACCCATTTATATACTTTTTGGTTATGTATCCTACCTCCCCATAGTTAATTTTTCCTCTTTTTTTCCAGAATTACTGAGACTAACTGCAAGTAGACACAGCTTTAATTACTGTGTATTAGGAATACCCACTATTATTTAAATATTTTGGAAGAGCAACACCCCTTTGTCACTGGACAAAGGTTCTGGAAAGGCTTAAGGTTTCCTTTAATATTGTATGTCCAATAGATTAAAATAAAAAAAAGAAGGGTTGAGTAAAAGTGAAAAATACTCAACCCTGAAGGGACATTAAAATTGTGACTAAGGCTTCCTCTTCAATTCAGCTTCCCTCTTGATAAGTTCTTTGAGGAGCGAATGAAAGAGGGCTAACTCGAGGCTTGCTAGAGTAAAATCCCCTTCACATATGTGCTTTCGATAACCCTCAAGGGGTTTCATGAGGCCTTCTATTAAGTCCTTGTCTGAATACCGGGGATAGCCTTCTACGCGTAATGGACTTTTCATGTTCTTAAGGTTCTTGAGGATAGTGTAGGCCTCACTCAATTCTTCCCCTCCCTTAAGGAACTCCCCTTTGTAAATCAGTGAGCGGTACTGATCAAAGTGATTCAACAATACATCGAGGAGCTCCTTCTGGGATAAATCACTTGGTTGTGCTAATGCAATTGAGGTAAAAGTAAAAATCATCAAAACTGTAAAAATTATCCTTCCCATACTCGCCTCTCCTTTCATGTATACAGGTGATTTTTGAAAAAGTCTCGAAAGAAATTGACACACTGCTTCACAGCAAGCACGATAAACATCACAGTGCCAAAAACCATCGAGACGATGGAACCGTACTTGTGGCCCCACAATATGGCATAGTAATACCAGCAGCCCATGTCCCACCAGGGATTGGCAGGCTTGTAACTCTCTAAATCAGCAAGGAACTGGGAGTGGTAAACAAACAAACCAATACCTATCATTGAAATGGCAAAAACAAGCTTCTTAATCGAGCTCATGCGACCCTCCTTTCGTAAGAATGTTCAATTTTTTGCTTGATTCGTAAACACTTCTCTGAACGCCCCTAGCATAGCCATACAAAAACACCAAAGCCGTGTAGGCAAGGAGGATCAATACAACAACACCAACCAATGCCAGCAAGATAGAAACCATACAGACCTCCTTTCACAGCTTCATTTTCAGATACCTAACCAGTGAAGAAAGGACAATCACCAAGGCCAAAGCACGGGTTTAATACTGTGAGATAAAAACCCGTGAAACCGTCCATGACCTTATGGAATACCAAGTTGAGGTGATAGTTGTTGAAAAAGTCCTTCGGCACATCCACAAGTTTGGAAAGGTAAGACACTAAAAAAGTCAACGAAGCCAACACGTATTTCATAAAACCTCCTTTCAATCAGAGAATTTTTTGTAGATCAAATAGCCGATGGAAGCAAAAAACAAGAACAACAAAATGAAAGGCGTTTTCCATTTGTAACGCTTGTAAGTGTCCGGAACCAGCTCAAAGAAGCATTCAAAGAACTGCTTAATAGAGGAGCAACATTCTAGGAAATAATTACGCAGCTTCTCCTTCATCACAAACCCCCTTTAATTTGAGAGAAGGGGCCGCCACCGAGCAGATGACGATCCCCTGGAACGACTACGAATGTAACTTTACCTTCCTGCAAAGTGCACTTGAAAGAACACTGCTGGTGACCTTCTTATTCCCCCCCCGAGTTTCTTAATTTTACTCTACTTCGCACCCCCCTTCTTTTTCCAGTCATCCCATCCCCTAACGATGGAGTAGTAGAAAGCTTCAACCTTCCACCTGTTAAGAAATTCCTCCAACTCAGCAAAACAGGGATCCTCCCGAGAAAGAGATTTGCTACCGAAATAAACTATGTCCAACACACCGTCACATTCGAAGTCTATCGCAAATACAGAATGATCATGAAATTCTAAAGAGAGCAAGTCCCTCCGCTGCGAATGCTCAAGCCTGACTTCATTTTTGGATATGCTGACCCAGGAAAAATGAAAGCTGTAGCTCACACCTGGAAAAACCTCTTCGCCATGAGCCCCACCAACCAAAAACAACAAGATAATTGGAATAATTATTTTTTGCATTTGACCACCCCCTTACCCTAAACGGTTAGAAAAGATTAGGGGAGAGCCAAGAAAACAACCCTCCCCTTTGAGATATTACTTTTTACACCTACAGAGTTGATGGCAAAACCTTAAGAATCTTGTAACTTCTCGGTCAAGTCTTGCCTCACACGCACCAGGTATTTGATCAGGTCGTGCTCCTCGTCTTCACCTAAGATATCAACAAGACGCATGGAACTGCTCAAGAGCTCTTCAACCTTCTCAACGAAAGTGAGAAGAAAATTCGTGATATCCTTCTCCCTGTAAGCCATAAGGAGAAGATTCTCCATCAAAAAGGTGAAGTTCCTGTAAACAGCAGCCCTCTTCTCCTGATCGACAAGGTCTCCGGCCAACGACCTGACATGCGACTTAAAATCATCGCTCTCTACGTAACCCAACGCCTCAAAAAACATCACAACACCTCCTTCCTGGGAACCCTGAAATATAATTTGAAAACCCTCCTCGACTCATCACTTCTGAACGTCATTGTATCACCAACCCTCCCCAAGGGTTTCAAACAAGCCTTACCTTTGTGTCCCTGTTGATTCGAAATTCTGGAGTACCTTTTTTCGGTAAGCCGTTTTTATCCACCTCCTTGACTACCACAAAATCGCCTTGATTCCTGACAGCCAAGTACCTCCCAGGCAGCCCCATGATCGAAAAGAACTCAAACGTGGAGCCAACACAATAACCGAGAAATGCGATGCTATTGGTCAAAGATCTCAGAACCATCGAGGCCTCCTTTCACTATGAGCTACGATTCAAAGTGCTCTCTGAATTTCAAACTCGGCCCCTTCTTGCCCTTCACCTTCACTTTGTTCGGACAAGACCCGCCGTTAAAACTTGGGCACTCATCGACTGTGCAGAGGTCGCATTCGTCATCAACCTCCACCTTAATACCTGCAAAAGAAACCTTCATGCCAACAGTCCTTAACATAAACATCTCCTTTCTATCAAAGAATGAGAAGAGAGGTCTCCGAAGCTGCAGGTGAGGAGGGTGGTGGGTGTAAACCACCTTGAATCCTGAAGCCAAGACGGAGACCTCTCAATCCCGGACTACTTCGGCCAGATCTTCTTGCCGTCGATCTTGATCACAGTTTCAGTTTCGGTGGAGCGGGCTTCGAGATAGTGTTCCCCAGTTCCACGCCAGATCTCTTCTCCATCAAGATACACAACCACTTCTGAGCCAGCAGGCTTTGCCTCGAGGCGATGACTGCCCATCTTCACGTCGCTTCTGCTTTGTGGACTGATGTTATGAGCGACGATGTTATCGGCAAAGCTCATTCCGGCAAGGGTCAAAACGATCACGATCAAAGCAATCAGAGGAAGAAATTTTAACATCAAGATTCACCTCCTTCCTTTTGAATTTCAAGACCCACGGAATCGGCAAGCTTCTTAATGCTGTTGAAACTTACCATCCTTTCATGGGTTAGGGGGTTTTTCACACCGTAGAGGACACCCTTATCAAACATCCTCGAAACCGTAGAACGAGAGATCTCCAACATGACAGCTGCCTCACCAGTGCTGAAATGTTTGCCCCGAGCCTTGCCCCTTCCGTGAGGATTTATTCCGAAGCTACTTGCCAATTTCTCCACACTATCAAGGTCGACCTTCCTCCGGTAGGTGATTTTGTTCTTATCGCCCGAGAGAATCCCCTTATCGAACATCCTCATGGCTGTTGATAGGGAAACCCCCAACAACCCTGCCGCCTGCCTGGTCGTGACATATCCAGACTCCTTGATGACATTCCTCCTTCTCAATTTAATACCTCCCTCCTTCAAAATTTAGTTAAAAGTTAGTCTGCTTCACCTCCTTTCTTTGAGCAGGGTCTCCTCTGAGCTAAGGAAGTTTTCCAACACAACTTTAGTCAGGGAGTTCATATGTTCGTAAAGGCGATTAACATCGCTGCTGCTGATTACTATGTTTTTTGACACAACTGGAACACCTTTTCTCGTAACCAGATACATCCACAGGGTGGTGTCCCTGTTCTGAACAACGACTTCCCCATTGAGGACATAATCAGCATTTTTACAATCAGAGGTAATTACAAAAACCTCTGAAATCATCTTTGCATTCAGATGATTCCTATGGATTACATCTTGGGCGGTCTCAACCTTAAAAGCCTTGAATAATACTGCATCAAAAGCTTGCTGGGCTGCAGACCTGGTAGAACTGTTCCTGATGGAAAAGTTGTTGACCTGCAGAATCGGCTTCGTCTTAAGGATTACTTCAACCTCCTTTGTTTCGGGAACTGTGACAGTTCTGACTGCAGAGATAAAACCCTCTTCCCTAAACTCAACCCTGTAAGACTTGCTCTCGATTTTTGTTTTTTCCTGCTTTTGCTCCCCAATCTTTCTCTGAGAGGGCCCGGAAAACAAGCCCCGAGGGGAAATCTCATATTGGATTTTTGTATCCTCACTCTTAAGGATGGGATAAGAAAGGTTGATGTCGAGAGGGGTTCTTCCCTTGAAAACACCGTTTACGTAAACTGTCGCACCATCAGGATATGATTTGACAGACACTTTAGTGCAAGCGTTACCAGCGGGATACCAGTGACCGTAATTCTGCCACTCACCCCACCGCGTCTGAGTTGTGGCACAGCCAACAACCAAGAAAAGAATCAGGATGATAGGTAAAAGC
>JBDRNX010000036.1:0-17129 GCA_043810595.1 archaeon | reverse complement strand
TGAACTATGAAAACTTTTTTTACCATTGTATTACCAACTACCTTCAATCTTATAAATTTTGTCAAAGCCAATTAACGACAACATCATCGGTCCTTTCATAAGGTCTTATATCAGCTTTCTCTGGTTTAATGGCATTTTTTTTCTCTAAAATGCCTTGCCAGCTGATTTGGACTCCATTATCGACAAGTACCTCATTAGGAGGGATAAAACATTTAGCATCACGCTCCTTACACATTATTTTTGCCATCTCCTTCAACCTCTTGTTACAAGCAACACCCCCGCCAAGCAAAAGCTCATTCTTCTTGCAGTGAGCCATAGCACGCTCAGAAACCTCAAGCAACATAGCAAAAACAGTCTCCTGAGCAGAATAAGCCAAGTCCTCAACCCTGTACTTTTTGGAATCAAACTTCTGCTTCAGATTCGTTAACAAACCAGAAACAGAAACATCCATACCCTTTACGACATAAGGAAGCTCAATCAGGTTTTTTGATTTTAACGATAACTCATAAATCTTAGGGCCGCCAGGGAAACCTAAGCTGATGTAACGAGCAAAAGCATCAAGAAAATTACCAACACCCTGATCCAAAGTTTCACCGAAAATACGATACTTACCACCCTCATAAGCAATAACCTGGGTATTAGCACCAGAAACGTAAAGAAAAACAGGGTTCTTTGATTTAGTAGTCAGGTTACCTATGGAAAGATGACTTACGCAGTGATTTACTGGGATTAGACGAACATCGAGCTTCTTTGCAAGCTCCTTGGCAGCGTTCAAACCAACCCTCAAACAAGGAGCCAAGCCAGGACCCCTGGAATAAGAAACTAGAGAAATGTCATTAAGAGAGATATTAGCGTTGTGCAAAGCAGAATCAATAACGGACTGATAAATGCGCTCGTGATGTTTTGCAGCCTCAACAGGAACTATACCTCCCTTCTCAGTTGTGTAACTATCTTTTACATTAGCTAAAACTTCCCTATCCTTCATTATTCCGACACCGAAAGTATCACAGCAGATTACTCTAGAGCTGTACTTTCGATACCTAAACAAACATCCATAAAAGAACCTTAAGGAAAAAGGTTTAAATAATTTACCAAATCTACGCCTTGAGTTGCTGAAGCAGCAGGTCGGCATAAGAAGCATCTATAAAATCTTTTTGGTCTATATCAAAAAGTTTCATATAGTGTCTAACTTGATTAAATAACTTATTTTGTGGTATTAAATCGTGCTCATCCCGAGCCTCTATCTCTACAAATCTTCCCAAATTATTTACGGTATCAAGATGGAACTTAACGTTATTAATATAATAAATCTCACGACGCTTGTAAACAACAACTAAAGGATCTGAGATCTTCATGAGAATTTTCTTCAGATTAGAATTTGGATTTACTTTATCAAGAATAACATTACTTCGCTTTATGTCCTTAGTTTCCTTACGCTCATAGTAAATAAGATAATTTTCTATATTACCTTCCCTCAACTTTAACCTGCCACGACGAACTTTGAAATAAGTATCTATCTGATTGTCTATACCCTTAAAAGAAGCACTAAGCTTCTTAAAGATACCTTTGATGTAATCATGGTTTTCGTACTTGGCTTTAATCTCAACAATTTCCATCTCAAACACCCTTCCAGTAAGCCCTAATAGATTCGAGCCTTTCAAATGTGCCCGTGTCAAACCACAAGCCGTCACACTTGTAACCAAACAACTTACCTTCACTAGCTAGTTTTGGAAAAACATCTTTTTCCAACATAGCAAAACTCTTGCCCTTAACCATGTCACAAATCTCTGGCTCCAAGATGTAATAACCGGAGCTGATCAAATTAGAAGGAGCCTCTTCAAACTTGGGCTTCTCAACAAACTTCAGAATTTTACAACCGTCCATGGCAACAACACCGAATTGACTCGTATCTTCAACAGAGGTCAGAGCGATAGTTGCTGTAGCGTTATTCTTTTTGTGGAACGCGTACATATCACTCAAATCAAGATCAAAAAGATTATCACCGTTAATCATAAAAAAAGTAGAATCAAACTTAGGAAGAAGAATCAAAGGGCCTGCAGTGCCCATAGGCTTCTCCTCAACTGTGTAGGAAATGTTAAAATTAAACCGTGAGCCATCACCGAAATAATCCCTAACCTTACCAGCAAGATAACCCAAACCCAGAACTACGTTCCCCACCTTATACTTGGCCAGGATATCCAAAACGTGCTCAGTTAAAGTCTTACCGTTAATATCGATCAAAGCCTTAGGAGTGTGCAGAGTAAGAGGCCTAAGCCTCACACCCTCACCGCCTGCAATGATCACAGCAGTATCGATAGTCATGGCAGAGGTGAGAAACAAGATGTATAAAAAACTATTGGTTACAAAAAATTACATATGCGGAATAAACCCGTCCATGAAAGCAAAAGTTGTAGTTACCTAGAACTAACAATCTCGATAACGTCAGAGTGCTGAAGCTTATGATCTTTTCCAACAACCTTTTTGGTTTTCAGGTCAACCGCTCTGATAAAGTTGCTGCCTATTTCGGTGTGAACCCTGAAAGCAAAATCCAAAGCGGTCGTATTCTTAGGAACAAGCAAACAGTCAGGCAGAATCCTGTTCTCCTTATCGGTAAGCCTTGAGTTAGCAACAGGATAAACAGCAATGTAATTAAGCAAATCAAAAACAGCGTAGTTCAAAATTTTCTGAACACCTGTACCACTATTCCTGTTAAGGAAAAGCTGGATGAAATTAAGAGCATCCCTCTGCTTCTGCGAAAGATTAGACTCGTTAAGTATAGTGAAAGAAGAACTTCCTGGAATGTACTGAATGAGCTTATTCTTCGCAGCCTCCTTCAGAGCAAGCTCGAAATCAGCAGAACAACCAATAATTTTATACTGAGGGAACTGCTTTGTCAAACGCTCAAGGTTAGCATCAGAACTTGCTATGTCAAGCTTGTTAGCAGCGATAATCATGGGCTTGGTAACCTGCCGAAGTTCTGAGGCCAAAGCCTTAAGATGATCATCGTTCAAAGAAAGAACATCCATTGGAAGATTAAGCTCTCTGAATGCTGTCAAAACATGCTCCTCGGTGACTTTCAAACCGGAAAGCTGCTTGGCAAGGGCCTTAACGACATCAGCCCTTTCCTGGACGATCTGTCTGGAGAATCTTTCCCACCCCTTCTTTATAATCTGGAAATACCACATATCAAGCTCAACTTCCAAAAACCTGACATCGTTAGCCGGATCGTAAGAACCAGGGTCAACAGGCTCGCCGTGCTCGTTAACAGAACCCGAAACATCCACTATGTGAATCAAAACATCGGCCTGCCTTAAGTCATCAAGAAACTGGTTGCCTCTACCTTTACCAAGATGAGCATCTGGAACCAAGCCAGCAACATCAATCATTTGCACAGGAATGAAACGCTTGTGTTTAACACAAAAACCAAACTTCGGATTACACTGGACGTTAAAAAAATTATCAACGCAATCAACGCTGACGAAACCAACACCATCATTCTTTTCAATGGTCGTGAAGGGATAATTAGCTATTTCAACATCGGCCAAAGTAGCAGCCTTGAAAAAAGTACTCTTACCGCAATTTGGTTTTCCTACGAGACCTATAATCATTTCGAAAACACCTTCAAACTAGACTGATTCTTCGGAAGGGCTGTAATTATCTGTGATTCTTCTTCCAAGCCTAAGGCAAGAGTCTTACCTTCCAAATAAAGCTTACCAACAAGAGCAGAGGTTATAGCATCAAGCTCATCATGAGTTATGTCCCTCCTTGACACATCACCCTTGAAGCCGTACTTCATGAGAGCTTTCTTCAAAGGCATGTGGTCATCACCCTTTCTTGGGATACCAAGAAGGTCCTGTGCGCTTCCGGGATAGGTCTCGATAACCTTCAAACCCTTTTTCTCAAAAAACTTCCTCAACTTAATGCCACGCTTTGTCAACTTCTGCATGCCAGCAAAGCCGCAGGGAAAAACACGGATGCCCATCTTGTAAAGCTGCCTCTCACACTCACGAGTATAACCAAACTTAACACACTTACAATTATACTCAATACAGCAACGACCTTTTGGAAAACCTAAAGGCGCATCAATCGTAATAAGCTTAGCCTTCTCCTTAAGTGTAGCCTCAATGATCTCCTCATCCGTGTGCAAGGGCTTGGTTCTGACGTTCATACCGTTTTCAAGAACCGCAAAACCCGTAGTTTTTTTCTCAACCCCCGCCAAATCAATGCCTATAATTTTCATCGAGTACTAAACAGGGAGGGAGGTATAAATAACTTTTCATTACTCAAACCAAAATGTTAAATAGTTTACAAAACAACAAATACTTATGAGAGGATTCAACCTACGAAACATACCAAAAAAAGAACTGATAATAAATGCAGTAGTGATACTCATAATCCTAACCTTAATAGGGGTGTTGTTATTCTACATACAAAGAACGTTCGAATCACCTGGGGCTGCAGCAGAACAGATAAGAAACTTAGGCCCGCTCGGGCCTTTAGTTGTAATAACTCTGATAATCCTGGAGGTGATAGTAGCACCTGTGCCAGGTGCGCTACTCTATGTAGCGGCTGGATACGCATTCGGGACTTTGTGGGGAACAATCTTTTCATACGTTGGACAAATAATCGGAACAACAATAGCCTTTTTCATATCACGAAGATTCGGAAGACCGATAGTGGAAAGGCTGGTTAAGAAAGAAAAACTTGATTACTACGACTGCTTTTTCCAGCAGGGCGGGAAGATAGTGTTGTGGGTGGCATACCTGATACCGATATTCCCTGCCGATACAGTAACGTTTGTAACAGGCATGAGCAACATGGACTGGAAAAAGTTCATAATCATACCTGTAATAGCATTCATACCAAACCTGTTCCTGCACAACTATTTTGGCGCGACACTATACCAATCAGGCATAGGACAAAAAACAATCATATTCGGGTTAGGATTAGTTTTCTTACTGCTGATAAGCCTCATAGTTTTCTTTTTCACAAGAAAAAGATTCACAAAAAAATGTTAAAGATAAATCATTCGAAAGCTTTAAATACAAAGTTTTAGGTAAAAACTTTTATGGGTCCATAGCTCAGCCTGGAGGTACTAAAGTATCAGGCAATTAGAGCATCGGTCTTATAAGGCAACCCTTGGTACAACAAGGATTTTTAGGACAGCCGAGGGTCGGGGGTTCGAATCCCCTTGGACCCATCACTATTTTTAGTCAAAATATTGTGCTATTATCTTTCTGACTTCATGCCAAAGCCCAACAACTTCCTTTCTATAATCAAATAGTTTCCAGCCAGGAACCATTGTAAACTTGATCACAGAAATTTTGGAGTCTCGTGTGAGTTCATTCGGTTCGCAGTTCAAGTACTCGTAAGCTCCACTACTATGGCTCTTAATGCTGGCTTTTATATCAAAACTACCATCAAATTTTAGAAGACCTTCATCTTTAGAGCCGTGAATTATGGACTTATTATAAGATATTTTGTAATGGACATCACCCGGCAGCTGCTTTGCAAGGTACTCCATCAGCTTCTCAGTTTCCTCAAGGCTCAAAGGCTTGGGCAGTCCTATCGTGGTTTCCTCAATTACCTGGTCTATTGACATCAATCCGCGAGAATACAGAGATATATTTAAAGATTTATGTAGTTTACTTTAATTCAGGCCTTGCACTACAAGCCGAAAGACTTCTGGAACTCCCTCATCTTACGAAACTGATTCAGAAAATCAACACCCTTACTTGTAAGAATGAGATATTTGTTACTGCCCTCGCTAACCTCCTTAACCAACTCGTTAGAAACCAAGTCTTCCAAGTACTGACTCAAGAGCTTGTGAGATAAGTTGGCCTTGTACATCAGATGCGTAGGCTTGATCTTACCCCCTTTTTCATTAATGGAGGTAAGCATATCGTTAACGATATCCAACTTATTCCTTCTAGTGTTCATTTTTTCAATATGGAAATGAAAGTGAAAAGCAAAAGCAAGTAACCAAGCAACTGGATAGATTCAGCAACAACATACAGCACAGGATGTACAGTCAGAAGTATGAAAACGATCTGGCTGATAAATATAAGCAGGAAAGAAAGGGCAACAAAGAAAGAATTCCTAGACCTGTACTTCAAATAGTTGTTGTAATAGTAAATGAATATGAACAACAAAAGCAGCGAACTCGTTATGTGAAATATGTGGAAGATGTAATTGCCGAACAAGGCAGAGACAAAAGCAAGATAGATCAGCAAGAAGCCATACTTCATGTCTTGTTTCTTATCCAACACAAGAAGCAGCGTGACTAAGCCTAGGAGCAACAAAAAGCGGAGAACAAAAAAGCCAGCAGCATAAAAAATCTCTACCCTCTCAAAGGTCTTAGTAATGATGGTAAAAATACCTACCTGACTAACTTTAATAACAGGATAATAAACGCTGATGTTCATCAAAATATTGATTATGTAAGAAATACCGATTAGGAGGAATGCATAACTGAAGAATCTGTAACCCTTCTCCTTAGTGAACTTGTAAAGCTTATGGCTGTAAAATGCAATGAGTAGGGTAACAAGAACGGTAACCAACTCAAAAATAGCGTCTATACCAAGAAACCAGGATGGGCTGAAAGCAAACGTAACCATATTACACCTTGTTTAAAGACTGTTTAAAAAACTTATGCAACAAAATTCTCGAACACCTTTCTGAAACAATATTGCATAATGTATTAATAAAACTATTCTTTTACTAGAACCAACAAATCAACGGGGGTGGGTTATATGAACATGATGAACGGTTCGGTTACGAGACAAATGCTGGGAAACTTAACAACACAAGAAAGAAGCTACCTAAGATACTTAAGGGTAAAAGAGAGGGGAAGGGAACGCTGGGCAAGAAAGAGATACAATAAAATGAGATAATTTTTACTTTTTTATTTTAATTATCAACCTTTTAATAACATCAAGCTCCTTCTGGATGTGCTCAACCTCGCGCTCTGATTTTCTGTTAACCATGTAATCCCGCTCAGCCTTAATCCTGTCCCTATCCTCCACCCGCTTCTGACTCATAAGGATTATTGGGGCCTGAATCGCAGCCAGACACGAAAGAACAAAATTAAGCAGGATAAAAGGGTAAGGATCCCACTGCCGGATAAAAGCAACTACGTTGAAACAAATCCATATAAACATGAAAACAAAAAGAGAAATTATGAACCTCCAATTTCCACAAAAAGCAGTGAGCTTATCTGAATACCTCTGACCAAGAGTCAACTCAGAATTCAAATGAGCCCTGCAATTGTTTTTCTTCTTCATCTACACTTCCTTTTTTTAACAAGCTTCTTAGTATTTTTTTCAGACTCCTCCAAATACTGCTTTACTTCTTGGCCAACGTTTCTGAAACCGAACTTGTTTGAAAGCTGCCTCGTAAGGAACGCCAGGTATGCAATCATAACAAAAAACATGCTGATTAGGACATTGGTGAGTATGCTGACCCCTACATTTTTGTTTAAGTCTATCACACCCATCTGATGAACCAGATTCAACAACGTATAGATGAACCCTATGAAAACCGTAAGGAAGAGAGCCCTAACAAGCTTAGAAAATTCATCATTTTCTGAGAGTCTCGTAACACTCGTGTAGAGCAAATAAGAGGATATCAAAGCGTATATACAAACCAAACCGCTACTCGTAGCAAAAGTTAGAACCAACACATAGAACCAATCCATATTACAAACCTCCTGAAAAATCTACCGAATCATCGAAAAACTTGAAAATCTGGTTCACGAAATCATCATCGTGACCCTTCTTAGTGGAAATTGCAATACCCTTAGCACCGTACTGCTTTATTTTAGCCGTCAAGATGTGAACAAACTTCACCACGGTATTCATGTTGTTGTATACAAGCAAAGTGCTCAGAGAATCAACAATTATGTACGTCTTATCACGGGGGAGAGAACTTATGGCTTCAGAGAGAGCAATGCTCATGTCCGTTAAATTCTCAGGACTCTTGATGTAAAGGCAGTGATTACCTTTCGGTTCGGTACCGCTCATAATGGTAATAGCGTCTATAAAAACAATGATGTTAGAATCAATCTTTTCCTTCTCCAAGACCCTCATAATACTGCTTATGGGCTTGTCTATGCAGATATAGATGACGGGGCATTTTTTCTCATTAACCAAGTACTTCAGAATATCCAAACCAACACTCTTGTATTCCGGAACTCTTGGAGAAGTAAGTATGATAAAAGTATCAGAAGAATCCAATTTTTTCTTAACCAATTCCAAAGTCTGAACCAAGTTACTACCTCTTTTTTATTTCTTTTTTTCCTTAGCCTTATTCTTCCTTATCAAATTCTCATCTATGAGGAACTGCTTACCGCAGTAAACACACCAATAAATCCCGTTAAAATAATTGTCAAACTGGTTACCACAGCGATTGCAGTGCGTCATGTTGGGAGTAAAATATATAATTCAAAATATAAAACTATCGGTTTTTTGCTACATAAAAAGGTTTATAAAAGCAGCAAAAGCTTTAAATTAATAAGCCAAAATCACGGCTTTGCGCCCCGTTGGTGTAGTCCGGTCAATCATTCGGCCCTTTCGAGGCCGAGACCCGAGTTCAAATCTCGGACGGGGCAGACATTCTTTTTGACTAATTCTAGGGCATACAAGTACGTATACAGGTTGTTTATAAACAATCTAACCTTGGGAGACAATATGAGACTGGAAACTTATAATTACCAAGAACTTTGGGAATCCTGGAAAGAGAACACAAAAAATGACATTCCAAACATTAGCCAAACCAACTCAGAAATCCTTCTTCATTAATTTTGCTTGCTGGAGATGCTTTCTGTTTACTGTTATGTCTAGTATAAATAACGATTCCATTTTTGAGAAAGATTTCATCAAAAACTAAACTCATAAAATCATCTTTATATGTAGATAAAACATCACTACTTGTATAAAACTTCTTTGCTTTTTCTTTCACAAGAAGATTATACAACTTACTTCTTAGAAACATCGAAGATTTATAGGGTAATGTTCCGGTACAGAACTCAATCTCATAGTATTTATTTTTTCTAGCCATAAGAACTTACAAAAAACTAAGTTATTTAAAAATTATTATAGATTAGTCATTATATCCTAATAATAGTTTTGCTAATATAAATTAAGCTTTTGAAGCTTTATGAGGCTTGGAATCCGTGAATCTTATGAGTTTTACTTCTAAATCCCCAGATACTTCCAATCCTATGGAATTGTTTCTAGATAATAATACTTTTCTGTATTGTGTGTACTGTTGTTTATTTACAGGCCATTCAAACAAAATACTACCTTTATTGGAATGTTCTGGGTCAAAATACCCTGGGAAATTAATCCATGCGCTAGCATAGTATTTTTTACCCTTCTTACGGGTTCCTTCTATAATCCCCGTTATTTTGTAATTATCTTTAATATTTTCCATCTGGAAGTGGTTCTATTGCCTCTTTAAATAGTTTACTAATGATATAGATACTTCATAGATAACTAAAATTAAAGTATCCCCCAATTCTGAATAACAGTTCAGAAAAACATATAAACTTCAATCTCTAACTATACTACTATAAAAATCCCTGAAGATAGTCAAAAAGGTTTCTTGGTGATTTACGCTTTTTCTTTGGGCACTAGCTTCACATTAACTGCTTTTGGGCCTTTATCTCCTTGTTCTACATCAAATTCGACTGCGTCGTTTTCATGTAGATTTACGCCTTCGCCTAGTGCTGATTTATGCACAAAATACTCTTTTCCATCTTCTCCAGCTATAAATCCAAATCCTTTCATTTCATCGAAAGATTTTACTGTTCCTTTCATTTTTTCTCCTCGTGTCATAAATCTTTATTGTTTAGAACACATCTTACTTTTTTGGGTTATTAAGCCCCTTTATAAAACTTACTAATCATGGGGGGTTTTTATTCTTTTCTGATAATCGGTCGTTTTTTGGTGTTCTTGTAAAAAGTAATAAAAGGGGCAAAAAACCTTTAATTAGGATGATAGAAAGCAGAAGGATATACTTCCAATTCTGAATAATAGTTCAGAAAAATATATAAACTTCAAGCCCTAATTATATTATAACAAAATCCGGGGGGATAGTCAAAAAGGTTTCTTGTTCGGACGGGGCAGTCATTATTTTTGTTCAGTTCTATTAAAATGATACTAGGAAAGGCTATGGTAATGAAATAAACAAAAGGGTTATAAACACCTTGCTATTGCTCCAGATAATGGCATATATCCTCAAAATTAAAGAAATTGCAGATTTATTTGATGAAGACCTAGTATTAACTTCAAAATCACATAAAAAATTAGAAAAGGATCCAGATGTATTAGTGGAGGGTAGACATACTGTTGATACTAAAATAGGGGAATCATTTGGAATAGAGTTAAGATACAAAGCAGAAAAAGCGGGTGACTTTGTTTCTGTATATGTTGTTTTACAATACAGGATAAACAGTTTAGGCAGGCCATACCCCCATAATTTTATAGTTGCAGCAGATTTTGAAATAGACAGGTTAAATGATTTTTTTGATGCTTACGATGAAAGGGACAAAGTGTCCCCTTTCTTATTCATTGAGACTACTGCTGATTCAAATAAAAGAACAAGATTTGATGATATAAGTAAATTAAATGAAGGAACTACTTTACAAGAATTAACAAACCTATTATATAGAAGATATTGCACTGCATAGGGTTATACAATAAATTTGCCTTGAGGTTCTGCTAGTTTTGTTATTACATATTAAAAAATCCCGTTTGGTAATTAAGTCTCGGACGGAGCAGATTTTCTCATTTTCAAATCTCTGTATAAGAATCATTACCCTGCCGTACCCAAGGTTTATATATAACTTACGAATTTTTAACAACATGTCGTTATATAGGTTCTGTGACACAATATTGAAATCTAAGGAAGTTAGATTTGATGATTTTGAAAAACTCCTTAATGCAATTCATGCTTCTGCTTTACTTCCGGGACCGTTCAAAAATAAAAGACAAATCAACGAAGAAAAACTTGAAGATATTACACTTAGAAACTACTTTAAGAAGGATGGTACTGAAGTAATAGACTTTTACCGGTCAGATACTGAGTTTCTAATACATAAAAAAAGAGGGTATGAACTTAATATTTCCAATGGTAAGTTAAATAGTGTAATACCTGTAAGAGCATACTGTTTAAACTTCTTAGATGCTCTTTTCGTTGATATTAATCTTACATTTAACCAATATCTAACAAAATATGCTACTTCCTTCTAAATTATAGAAACGTAGGCATAATAGAACCTCAAGGCTTTTTTGCCTACGCCAGGTTAGTTATACTAGCCGTTGTGTTTGCGGTAATACCCGCAGCCGTATCATAAGCTGTAGTCAATCCTGTTGCGTTCCCTGAACAAGCCAGGTCTGCGTCGTGGCGCTTTTAGGGGTTGTTGCGAGGCTGAGGATGATGAGGTAAGGGGGGCTTGACAGCCTCGTGAGTTTTGTCGGCTTCTGAGGGGGCTGGCTTTGCTAGGTTTAATATCACCTTTCGATTGATAAAAGAGGGGATTTTAAGTTACTCGGACGGAGCATATTACTTCTTGGAAATTAGAAAATAATAAAAACATTAAAACAACATACAATATGGGGGTGTTTTAAATGGCTGAAAAAAAGAAAGAAATTTCTTGGGATGAAATAGGACAAGCAATAGGCAAAAAAATAGAAAAAGGCAAGGGAGAATGGCCTGAATGCAGAAAACCATGGATAGTAAAATATAAGGGATATGGCGGAGGCGGAGGAAGATTTATTTTCGCGATAGGTGTGCTTCTGGCAATGAACTACCTGGGAATGCTAAGCAACATTCCATGGTGGGTACTGGGGATAATAGTGATAGGGTTTACTGCCATGAGACTTTAGGAAAGTACTGAATGTTCGAATGGGGCGGTTACTCACCAGTAAGAGGGGGCATTCCCAACAAGAATAACCGGATTGGAATAAACAAAAAGCTTTATAAATTCTCGAAAACAGAACTTTTTGAATATGAAGAGAAGCTCACGCAGATGGAAGAAAAAAGGCCAGATGAGATGGAAATGGCAGCGCAAGAGAATGAAGAAAGAGAAGAGAAGAAGGAAGCTTGCCGTTAAGTAAATATGGATAAAATTACTGAAGAAAAACTCCAGAAATATTTCAAGATAACTGGCGAGGCCATCAAAAAAGTAAAAATAAAAGAGCCCCAAAACGTCAACCTCAAAGCGGTTGCAGAAGACTTCTTAGACATGGCAAAAAGGTACTACGAGGATGCAAAACACTTCAAAGAGAAAGGAGACATGGTAACAGCATTTGCCGCACTGAATTATGCGCACGGATTCCTCGATGCGGGAGCGAGACTGGGAGTTTTTGACGTAAAAGACTCAAGGCTATTCGCAGCAGACTAACATGAAAGCGATAATAGTTTCTGGAACACCCGGAACCGGGAAAACAAGAGTAGCAAAAAAGATAGCAAAGGAAATTAGAGGAAGATATGTTGACGTGAACAAGGTAGTACAAAAATACAGGCTGGCAGAAGGTTGCGACAAAAAAAGAAAAACAAAAGTAGTAGACATAAAGAAACTGAACAGGGTTCTTACAAAAATGATAAGAGAAATCAAAAAAACACTCGTTATAGACTCACACCTATCCCATTACTTACCAAAAGAACACGTAAGAATGGCAGTCATATGCAAATGCGAAGTCAAAGAACTGAGAAAGAGACTCAAAAAGAGAGGTTATGGAAAAGAAAAAATAGAAGAGAATGTGGAGGCAGAGATAATGGACGTATGCCTCAACGAAGCAAGAGAACTCGGACATAAAATAAAAATAGTCAAACCTTCAAAAAAGTCTTCAAGTAATCGTGCTTAAACTTAAAACCTGACTTCTTGGCAAGCTTAGCCAACATCTTATCAGAATTGCTTCCGTACTGAGCAGCTTTCTTCTTGCGCCAAGCAAACTCATCAGGCAAACCGAGACTTAAAGCAACCCTCCTTATGATGAATTTCTCAACACCATCTCTCAACTTAAGGGAAGAAGGGATTTTCAAAGAATAATCCACCAAGGCATTGTCCAAAAAAGGAGTCTCAACCTTCATACTGTTCAGATCCCCCACTATGTAATCACGGTAAGTATCACGCTCATACATGTGAAGCAAACCAAGCAAACACTCCTCATTCAAATTACTGGACAACTTATGACGCCGATAACCGGCAAAAATCTCCTCAGAACCTAGACCGGAAAAAATAGTGTCAAGCTTATCCTTCCTAGCCTGCTCACAAGCAGCAAAGAAAGGAAGAGCCACACCAACCTTAACAGCATCAGCGCCAATCAGAGGAACTATCCTGCTCAAAATAAGCTCAGTCTTTTTAGCATCCACCTCAACAACCTCCAACCTAAAACCCAAAGACTTAGCAACCTTCTGGGCATGAAACAGATCCTGGGAGGCTTCCATACCAGGATGGGAGAAATGAGAAGTGTAACAAGTGAAATCACAACCAAGCTTCTTACAAACGAGAGCGATAAGAGTTGAATCAATACCACCAGAAAAAGACACAGCAAACTTTTTCTTAGGAACACGCTTTTTAACAGCCGCCACGAACAAATCAGAAAGATTCTTCACAATAACATTTTCAGAATCTTTCAGCTGAGGCTTTATTGAAAAGAAGGACCTCTTGACGAAACTGACCTCACCCTCTTTCACGTCGTACCTAAAAATATTTCTCGGATTCAACTCCTCAATTTTTTTATAGCCTAACTTTTCCAAATCGTTCTTAACAAAGCCGAAAGCAAGGCCCCTCTCAAGAGAGTACCACATAGGTTTCAAACCGATAAGGTCACGAGCGAGAAAAATAGCATCCCTGCCATAATAAGCAAGGGAATAAACACCGTCAACCTCATCGAGAACAGACAAACCCACCTTGCCAACAAGCTCAGACAAAAACTTAACATCTTCGGAGGAAGCAATGCCATATTTTTTTCTTAAATCTCCGGCATTATAAATTTCACAATCACAAACAACAGAGCCTTCAGTCAGAAGTTTTTTAGTACCGATTAGCTCACACTTCCCACCCTTAAAATCACACAACAACCTAGACATAAAAAAACAAACTGCAGGGGAATTTAAAAATCTACCTAATTACCCTTTTAACAATCAAAGCGGTAACAAGAAGAATAACTATACCAAGCAAAACATAGGTAAATAACTCAACTGGAGATACACTCGGTGTAGTCGGAGTTTCGGGCTCTCCCTCAGGAGGCTGCTCAGGCTCTTCAGGAATAGAACAGTTCTCTATCTCCTCATGAGTGCATTTATCAATAACCTTATTACATTTGTCAAGCGTACAGGGATTATTATCATCGCAGTCAGAATCAGAGACACAAGGCAGAAGCGGAGGTGGCTCAGAAGCAAAACAAGCAGTGTTACTGCAATCTTCAGTGCACTTACATGTCTTATCGCAAGCGACCTCGATATCCAAAGCAGCTGAGTTGGAAAAAACGTCCTTCACCTTGACTATGGCTTTACCGAAAGTAGAAGTGTCAGAAGCGATTATCTTCTGATTATTCATGCAGAGAACTACTTTCTCATCAGCTTCATTAGTCCTCAACAGGGTAAAATTAACACCGTTTATTTCCCTGCTCTCGCCAATACGCAAACCCACACTTTCAAAGGCAGCAAAAACGCATAGAGAGAAGAGTAAAAGAAACACTAATACAAAAAAAAGACCCCTTTTCATAAACAAAGTTGAATTGGAAATTGATTTAAAAAGATTATTGAGTTTAAACATAAGTTTTTGATAACAAGGACTTAAGTTATACCTCGAACAGTACAGCGAGAACCTGTAGCATTCTTCAAACAATAACACTCAATACCCCTGCCTATGCTAACAGAATCTATCGAGCACTTGACCTTAGTGCCAGGCTTAAAGAAATTAGAAGTATCCATGATGTTGTTACAGGCGTTAGCAACCAAGTTACAATCGCTAGGAGAGGATACAAAAGCACAATCGGAATCAGCAGAGCAACCAGAAGATGAAGGCTGCTCAGCCTTATCCCCCATGTCGAGAGCTTTCTTCCCCGCATCCCTGAACTTACCGACAAAACTATCATAACCAAAATAAAGAATACCAAAAACGATAACAAAAATCAGGAGAAAAACAAAAAGCTTAAAGGTCTTCTGAAGGAGTTTAAGAATTATCACGGAAACAATGAGAGCAACTACAACCCAGAAAACAATCATCCAGTCCATAGCCAACAAGTAACTAGGAAATATTTAAATTTATTTGTTTGCGATAAACACCTTTCTAACATTCTGAACATGCTTGATCCTACTAACTATATCCTTGACGTGATCCGTGTTTTCCGGGACGAAAGAGAAACTGCACTCAGCAAGATCTTCAGAAATCATCTTAGCCTTAGCATTACGCACGTTAGTGCCGGCAGTAGCGACGGTGTTCAGTATGTCAGCAAACAAACCAACCCTGTCGGTAGCAACAACCTTAAGCTGGAGGTCGCTGTTAAAGTCGTAGTTCCAAGAAAGCGCAACCAGGGAACGAACCCTTCTTTTAATATTGGGGCAGTCAGACCTATGGACAATTACACGCTTATTCCTACCCAAGTGACCGGTTATGGAGTCACCTGGCAGGGGGTGACAGCACTTAGCAAGCTTGAAAACCGCCTTAAAAGGAAGGGTGATAAGAGAGCCCTTAAACTGCTCACCAAAAGACTCGATCTTTGTAGGAACCTTAACAGGAATAACATCCCTTGACTTAAGGGTGTGCTTAATCCTGTCTTTTGCACGAGCTGTCTTAACTATCTTCAGCCAATCACGGTGGGGAGTAGCATTCTTAGAGGTAAGAATGTTAACTATGTCACCGTTCTTCAACCCATACCTTAAAGGCACTATACGACCGTTAACAAGCGCACCAGTACAGGTATCACCTATACTGCTGTGAACAGCATAAGCAAAGTCCAGAGGTGTGGAACCCTTGGGAAGCTGAACAACCTTACCCTTAGGGGTAAAAACATAAATCTCCTCCTCAAAAAAATCAACCTTCAAAACCTCCATGAAATCCTTCGCATCCTTATTGTCACGCTGCCAATCAAGAATCTGGCGAAGCCAACTAAGCTTCTTATCAAATTCCTTATCTCCGTAAGCACCCTTATACTGCCAGTGAGCAGCAATGCCTTCTTCAGCAGTCTTATGCATCTCTTCAGTCCTTATTTGGATCTCAATAGGAGCGCCCTGAGGACCTATAACAGCGGTGTGCAAAGACTGATACATATTCACCTTTGGCATGGCAATGTAATCCTTAAACTCACCAGGGATCGGCTTCCACAAGTTGTGGATTATGCCAATAGCCTCGTAACAGTCCTTCATAGAACTGGTAATAACGCGAAGGGCCATTAGGTCGTGAAGCTCCTCAAAAGAACGATTGGTACGGATCATCTTCCTGTAAATAGAATAGAAATGCTTAGGCCTACCAGTAACTTGAGCCTCAATCCCCGCAGAGGAAAGAGCCTTCTCAACAATCCTCCTAGCCTTAATCACCTCAATCTCACGCTGCCAACGCTTCTTACCAAACTTCTGCTTGAACATCTGGTAAGTCTCAGGCTGCAAATACTTGAAAGCAATATCCTCAAGCTCCCACTTAATCGAAGCAATACCCAGACGGTAAGCAAGCGGAGCGTAGATATGAAGAGCGTCCTCAGCAATCTTAACACGCCTATCAGCAGGCAAATACTTCAAAGTACGCATGTTATGGAGCTTATCCGCAAGCTTTATGATGATAACACGAATATCCTTTGTCGTAGCCAGCAACATCTTACGAATGTTTTCAGCATTAACATCATCAGTAGTAGCATAACGGAGCTTGGTAACATTAGTAACACCATCCACCAACAAAGCCACTTCCTGACCGAACTCTTTTTTTATAACATCCAAAGAAACGTTAGAATCCTCCACGACGTCATGAAGCAGGGCAGCAACTATGGAGCTTACGTCAAGCTTCAACTCAGCAAGAATATAAGCAGCATGCAACGGGTGCTGGATAAAAGGCTCACCAGAAGCACGTTTAGCAGCGCCATGGACCTTCCTAGCAAACTCATAGGCCTTAACCATAAGCTCGACAT
>JBDRNX010000035.1:0-19920 GCA_043810595.1 archaeon | reverse complement strand
ATTATTGTTGGGAACACTCTTATCGTTCCATTTTGGTAGACTAAAGTTCTGACTACTGTGTTGTTTGCCCTGACCCAGATTGTCCACCTGTCCCCTTCCGGTTCTAGTGTTGTTTTGTAGATTGTTGGTCCGCCTTCTCCGTAGATTCCCTTGTTTTCTGTCAGCTCATACACCTTGTCTATTGCTAATTTTTCTGCTTCTTTCTGTGTCAGTTTCTTTTCTGTTTGGCACCCACTTATCAGCAGGCTTAGCGTGAGAATTATCAGTATGGCTCTTTTCATCATAATTGCAAATTTCTAATTGGTTTTTATATTTTTCTATACTTTGTAGAAATCTTCGACCTCGCTTACTATGGGTCCGATGTTCTTTATTATCAGTCCGTACATCTTCTGTATTATCTGTTCGTATATGGCTTCTTTTAGTGGTCCTGAGCAGTAATTGAGAATGTCAGGCATGGTGTCGAATGACACTTCCTTCACCCTGTTCATGGGGATGTAGCATGTCATCGCCTTCCCTTCGAGCGAGTCTATCAGTTCTTGTGATGTTCCTACGCCCATCTTTGTGAGCTTTACGTTTGTCTTGCAGTCGCTTCCCCTTCTTCCGTCTACGGTGAAGTAGTAGTAGTTGTTGTCTAATATCTTAACTATCTTTGCTGGCTGGCATTTTTTGAATGCGTCGTCAAAGCATGTTCTGCTCTGGTTGCAGTTTTTCTTGAAATAACCTAAGTAGTAGGCCCCTCCCAACATTATTACCAGCAGCACTGTGAATATTACTATTTTTATTAGAAGTGGCTTGTTCAACCTCTCTTTTGTGAACTTCATATATTTTTTTGTTTATTTTTTGATATATTAACTTTTTGGTTGTAGAATAAGTTTTATTCGTTTGGCCCTAATCCTTTCCTTTCTCTTATCTGTTTGATTATTTTTTCTTGCAGCGTTTCTGGGAGTTTTTCGAATACTTGGTCTACGACGAAGTAGTTTCCTCTTCCGCCTGTTGCTGACCTAAGGTCTGATGCCAGTCCAAACATCTCTGCTACAGGCAGTTTTGCTTTTACTGTTAGTCTTGATCCTTCTTGGTCCATGCTTAGTGGTTGTCCTCTCTTGTTCTGTACCAGTTTTGATATATCGCCGAGGTATTCTGTTGGTGCTTCTATTTGCAGTACTTGCAGCGGTTCCATTATTACTGCCCCTACTGTTTGCATTGCTCCCCTTATTGCTTCCCTTACTGCTGGGTATACTTGTGCTGGTCCCCTGTGTATTGCGTCTTCGTGTAGTTTTATGTCTGTTAATGTAACTCTTAGTTTCATGCACGGCTCTCTTGCTAAAGATCCGCCGTCCATGACTTGTTCAAAACCATCCATGACTAGTTCTATGACTTCTCCTATGTGTACTTCTCCCTTGACATCGTTTACGAGTATGTTTCCTTTGTAGACTTCTATGAGTTTTTTTGCTTCTTTCATGGGTATGCCCATTTCCACTAGCTTGTCGTATCTGCTTGTGTCTTTCTTTCCCTTTATCCTTCCTTCTGGTATCTCTCCTGCTTTTATTGCTTGGTAGATATTGTCTTTTAAGGGCTCTACGATTATGTGGAATTTGTTGTGTTTGTTCGGGCTTTTTCCCTCTACTTCTGGCGATTGTCTCATTACTGTTTCCCTGTATACTACTATGGGCTTGCTTGTTATAACATCAAGTTTCTTTTCTGATTTTATCCTGTTTTCTATGATTTCTAAGTGCAGTTCCCCCATTCCTGACATGAGGTTTTCTCCTGTTTCTTCGTTGATTGTTATGAATATGCTGGGGTCTTCCTTGTTCACCTGTTTTAATACCTCAACTAGTTTTGGCAGGTCAGCTGGTGATTTTGGTTCTATTGATTTTGTTACGACCGGCTCGAATATGTGTTTTATTGCTTCAAACGGTTCCATCGGCTCTGTTGATACTGTTTCTCCTGCGAAAGCATCTTTTAAGCCTACTATTCCGCAGATGTTTCCTGCTGGTATCTCATCTACTGCTATCCTTGATGCTCCCTTGTATACCGATACTTGCTGCAGCCTTATCTTTCTCTTTGCTCCGTTCATCCATACTTCGTCGCCCTGTCTTACTGTTCCTGAGAAAAGTCTTCCTGCTGACACCTCTCCTGCGTGCTTGTCTACTACTATTTTTGTTACTACAAAGGCAACTGTTCCTTTAGGGTTGCAGTTTATTAGTGATTTTCCTTCCTCGCTTTCTAAATCACCGTGCCATATTTTTGGCACCCTGTATTTTTGTGCTTGCAGGGGATTGGGATGGTGGTGCGTTACCATGTCCAGGACCACTTTGTGCAGCGGTGCTTTTTTTGTCAGTTCCTTGTAGTTGTCGTTGTTGTATGCTTCTATGATTTCTTTGAATGATATCTTGTTTTTTTGCATGTATGGGAAGCTTACTGCCCATTTGTGGAATGCGCTTCCGAAACCTACGCTTCCGTCTTGTATGCTGACCTGCCATTTTGTTTTGAATTCTTCTGGTGCCAGGTCTCTTATCAGTGCGTTGATGTTGCTGATTACCTTTACGAATCTTTCTTGCATCTGTTCTGGCGTCAGTTTTACTTCTTTGATCAGTCTGTCTACTTTGTTGATGAATAGTATTGGTTTGACTCTTTCTCTTAGTGCTTGTCTCAGAACTGTTTCTGTTTGTGGCATTATTCCTTCTACGGCACAGCATAGGACTATTGCTCCGTCCACTGCTCTCATCGCTCTTGTTACGTCCCCTCCGAAGTCTACGTGTCCTGGAGTGTCTATCAGGTTTATGAGGTAGTCTGCTCCTTCGACTTCGTGTACCATTGATACGTTGGCAGCGTCTATTGTGATGCCTCTTGTTTGTTCGTCTTCGTGGAAATCTAGAGCTAGCTGTTTTCCTGCGAGTTCTTCAGAAATCATTCCAGCACCTGCTAGCAGGTTGTCGCTGAACGTGGTTTTTCCGTGGTCTATGTGAGCTGCTACTCCCACGTTTCTTATTTTCTGAGGCTCTTTCATGAGCTTTACTACTTTGTCGATCATTTTGTCTGCCATGTTAGAATTTACTTTTTGGGGGCTTTTTAAAATTTTCGTTTATTAATTTATTTTATAACCACATCTAAGAAATACACATCTTTGCCTTCGTAAGGGATATACCTACCTTTTGCACTAATTATACTACTCAATGGTATTGCAGCAAGCATATCAAAATCCTCTATTTGGTATGGTGATGTAACTAATTTTTGTTCTTGTCCTTCTTCATATTTGTATAAGTTTGCTGTACTACCTTCAATAAACGTTATTAAAAATATGTGTTCCTTATCAAAATACCATAGCTCATATTCATAATAATCCATAGTCTTATCCCTCCGCGTATTTGAAAACATATTAACTTTATCAACGTAACTTAAATCAGTAAATCCTTCTATCGCTAAATAACCTCCAGATAAGAAGAAATAGACTTCATCTGGACTCTCAAATATTTTTTTACCTGCTTCCAGAGGGAAGAGTTGTTCCAATGAGTTATCTTTTCTCAAGCTATTTAAATTATCATTCAAACTGTCACTAGGGATTTTTCCAATGATTTCAATCTTTGTTGCTTCTTTGTTTATGACTTTTGTGATAAGACTATGATTTTTTGTGTTACTGTCTGTCTCATCTGGAATTATTTGGTTTGTAGACTCCTCATCTTTTGAACTATCTGTAAAAAAGTCGGTTATTTTATCATAATTAAAAAAGGCAAGAACTGCAAGAATAACCAAAATAAAAGTTGCAATAGCTGCTAATATCCCCCATGGGGTGTCTTTTGGTTTTTTTCCGTTATAACCATATGGCCTGTTATTTTCGATTATTGTTATATCACGCATAATAATTTTAAGCTAGAAGTATATTTAAATGTTTTTCCAAGTCTTATACTTTTGGATGGTTTTTAAATTTTTTGTTTGTGGGGAGGTGTCAAAACTCTTTCACAATAGTGAGGAAACTTTATAAATAAGTTAATTACAGTAATGAGTAGAGGTGATAAAATGAGTTTAACCGTATGGCTTGAAAAAATTGTTAAAAAAATGAAGTGGTATGATATCTCGCTTGTAAAATTAACTGTGTTTTTCACCACGCTTTTCTTAGTGACTGCTTGGGCGGGATTTAGGAATCTTGTTTTAGGATTTGCGTGGTATTGGTACTTCATTATAGCGATTATTCTGATGGTTCCGCTTTTTAAGAAAATGTTTTTTTGATTAAACAAATTTTTTTTATTAATTTTTTATGTGTATTCTTTCAGAATCAGGTAGGATCATTCCCAAGGGAATTTTTCAACTACTTTGTACCCAAAATCATATATGTTGCCCATGCTCGAGTCCAGTGAAAATTCCATCCCTTTCTGTTGTATGCCTGTTTCGTCCCTGCCTGCTGCATGATACCCTGATTTATCCCTCAGCGCAGTTATTGTGTAATAGGCTTTAAGCCCGTTGTTCATTAATACTACAATCTTGTCGCCTACCTTTATTAATTTAGATTGGTCTTCCATGCAGGGTGATATCTCACTTATCGGGCGGAATTCTTCTTCCTCCATGATTTTTTCTAGGTGCTTTCTGCTTAGAGGATCTTCATCGTACCATCTCTTGGCAGGTTCCATGATTTAGGCTTAGTATTTGGTTTTTTATAAGAATATTTATTGTGCCGTATCTATTTTGCTCATCATATTATGTTCAATCCGCTTCCGAGGTGACTTTACTTGGAATATATTTTTTCCAGGGTAAATCTTCAAAAAGACGATAACTGTTTGAAATTTCTGCCATGTAACCGAGATAATCAGCTCTCACTTTGGTTCCAGCTTTATAGTCTTCTAGGCGGCAATCGATGGACTTAAAGCAATGTCCATTTTTTTTGACTATAAAAGTTCCGGCATGGTCCTCTCTCGCTATTTCGTCTCCTTCTTCTAGTTCGATGTATAGTTTCATAGGGTCATCCGAATATTACCATTCTCTTGTCCCTTTTTCCTTTTGTCGTTACTGTTTCCAGGGCCTCTCTCATGTCTTCTTCTGGTATGAGCATTTTTCCTCTTCTCGTGTCCATTATTAGGAATTTGTTGTTGCTGTTGCCATATACAACGACGTAGTTGCATGTTACTTTCCTGTCTCTTATCTTTCCCACGTTCACCCTCAGCATTAATACTTTTCCTTCCCTGAGGTGTTTCTTGACTTCCTCCAGGTCAAAGTCTCTCTCTTCTATCGGTATGTTTTTTTCTTTTGCTTTTTTGAGGAATATGTTTGATGTGAATTTTGCTTGTTCTATGTCTTTGAGCTTGTATTTTTTGAACCTGTAGTTTGGGTACTCAAACTTGGTATTTCCTACAACTATTTTTGTTTTTATTCCGAGGTTTTGTGCTATTGCTGCCAGCGCAAATATTGATGATGCTCTTGTCGGGAGCTGTGCTGAGTTCTGCCAGATTTTGTATTCGTTTTCTTTGTTCAGCTCTAGTTTTCCGAGGTGGTTCAGTATCATCAGCAGCGAAGATGCTGCGCTTGTGTATTTGGTGGTTTGCTTGTACGCTTCCATGGCCTTATCTGTATAGGGGCTTGTTTTTAACTTTTTAGGGTTGACAGAAACCTTTATAAATAGTTAAACTACTGGGTAGTGGTAATATTTAGGGGGTTTTTATGAGGTTTAAGCTTTTGTTTTTTGCATTGGCACTTACCTTTATTTTGGGGTGGCTTTCTAGTTATGTTTATAGTAATGTTCAGTTTTCTGACGACGAGCTGCCTTCTCTTGGTGCTACTGCTCCTAAGCCCTCTCCTTACGACCGCGTTTCTGAGTCCCAGATTCATATTTATGATGATCGCGTTGTTATCGAGCTGCCTGACGTTCAGTGGGCTTCTTACGCTGACACCCATTCTATGGAACCTGTTCTGAAGGCAGGTGCCAACGGCCTTGAGCTGATTCCCAAGTCCGCTGGTGATGTTCATGTCGGTGATGTTGTTGCTTACGAGGCTAACTGGTCTGATGGTTTGATCGTTCACAGGGTTATTGATTCCGGTGTTGATGAGTACGGAAGGTATTATGTTTTGAAGGGTGACAACAACAGTTCGATTGATCCGGGTCGTGTCAGGTTTTCTCAGATTAGGTATGTTCTTATAGGAGTTATCTACTAAGGGGGTTAAAAAGATGATAGCTATTTGTGAGGCGTGCGGTGCTGTGTACGAGTTTGATGGTGTTATGCCTGAAGTACTGAAGTGCGTCTGCGAGGGAAGAAAGTTTGAAGTTGTTCAGTCTTTGAACTGATTTTATGCTCATGAAAGGATTGGGTGATAATAACAGGGCAGGGTTGGCTCTTGAGAATTATGTAAGGATGTTTAAGCCTAAGGGTTGGAAAGAGTCCATAGGCAGTGTTGCTCCGTTTAACATGGTTTCTGATGATGATGTTGAGAAGTTTTTTCAGTACTATATCCATGGTTCTTTGAGGGGGCATCTCAGCGCGCATAGGGAGTTTTTTTATCGTATGCCCACTGTTGGTGAAGCTATCGTTTCTTTTTTTGAATCAGGCTTGTACAAGCCTCATGTTTAGATGAGGTATGCTACCAAGTAACCTACGAAGCATCCTGCTGTTATTATCGGCATTGCCGGGTAGAATTTCTTTTTTTCTGATTTTAGGAGTAGTAGTGTCAGTGCTGCTGCCGCAAAGAATGGTATTATGAGTGCGTTCATGCCTAGTGTTTTCATCGCTACTCCCGCAAATATCAACGGGAATCCGATGTCTCCCCCTCCTAGTATCGCTTCCTTGTCTTTTCCGTACGGTACAAGTAAGCCTGCGAATATTTTTAGTTTTGTTTGGAATTTTGCCAGGGCTATCATGTGTTTTGTTTTTCTGACTGCTATGTAATCGTAAACGGATATTATTATGAGGAGTAGTGATATTGAGAGTATTCCGAATAGTGGTACGAATATTGCTGCTAATCCGCCGTAAATGAACAGTTCTGTGATGTTGTGTATTATTATGTTTCTGAAGAATACTTTGAATACTGCCAGTACTATTGCTATTCCCAGTGCTACCATCTGGTTTGTGAAGGAGCTGAGCGCTATTGACATGGCGAATATTACGCTGATGAAGAACCATATCTTCCACAGGCTTGTTGCCTCAAGCTTTGCCAGCAGCAGCCCGAATATCGTTGCTATTATTATGATCAGGAATATCCATATGAATGATGTTTTTTCTTCTAGAGGCGGTCTTTCCACTGTTATGGGTCCTACGTTCAGTGGTTTTCCCTCTTCTACGTACGGCTTTATTATCAGTAGTCCGAGGAATTGTGCCGCTAAAAAGAGCGTTATGAGAATGGCTGTGACCTTTACAGTGTGTTTCATTCCCTATGAAGAAATCTTTTTTGTTTTTAAATTGTTTGTATCTACTCCAGTATAAAAATTATTATATACTACGCCTCTATAACACCCCCTTATTACATAAAAGGAGATACGCTATGAATGGGGGTGTTTTGGTTTATTTTCAGTCTTTCCTATCTGCTTTTCTATTCTTATTAGCTGTCTTTGTCTGGGTCGTGACTAACAGGAGGCCTTTTTACGAAGGCTTCCGGTCTAAGTCTCTCTTTGCCCTGGTGTTGTTTTTCGGCCTGACTTTTCTCGTACGTTCCTTTTCCTTTTTGCATTCTTACGTGGTGTGGGCTCGTTACTTGTTCCAAGTTCTTGTGCTTCTGATTCTTTTGATAGCTTGTTTCGTGTTTTATTTCAGGTTGGGTAAGTCGGGGGAGTCTGTTGCCGTTGTCACAGAGCAGGTTGTTGAGAAGCCTGTGGTTGATGCTAAGCAGAAGCTTCTTGTGATGAAGAAGGAGCTTGATTCTAGGGCAAGGGATCTTGAGAGGAAGAGTAAGGAGTTGCTGAAACGGGAAAGTTCCCTTGTTAAGTGGGATTCCAAGTTGAAGAGTAAGGATGATAGGCTCAACACCCTTGAGGACGAGATTGATGGGGATGTTAAGAAGATTAAGGAGTTGAAGCGTGACCTCGCTAAGAAGCAGTCGATGATTGAAGATGACATGCATAAGCTTGAGCGTGATAAGGATAAGGCAGCTAATATTGATAAGCTGCGTGAAGACTTGGAGCGTGAGACTGACGCTCTTGATGACAGGGAGGCTGCTTTTGAGAACGAGTTGGCTGCTTTCAGGGCTAAGCTTCAGGATCTTGAGGAGGAGAAGGACGACCTTACTATTGAGCGTGAGAAGGTTGTTAAGACGAGAGTTCAGCTTGAGGAAGAGGCTATGTTGCTTAAGGAGAAGAAGAGAAGGCTTCTTGACGCTTACGAGCAGCTTGATAAGGAGAAGGAGTTGTTTGCCAGGGAGCAAAAAAGTTTTCAGAAGAACCTAGCTATAAGCAATAATGGTAAGAAGTCTTTGAGGGGTGGTAGAAAGTGAATGTTTTTTTCTGGGCTGATGTTGTTAGTCTTGTTTTCCTTCTTTTTGTAATGGTGTTTTTTTTGAGCTTTAAGAATCATGAGGAAAGCAAGTACCATCCTATGATTAACGCTGTTCTTTCCGGGATTTTTTTCGTGATGGTTTATTTCCTTCTGGGCATAGTTTCTTCTTTGATGGCTGTTTACAACATGAGCGCTGCGGCTGTTGACTTTTCTGCTGTTGTTGTTGTTCTGCCTATCTCTTCTATCTTCTTCCTTGTTTCAGTACTTCTTTCAGAAAGAGGTTAGCAATCTGGTGCAATACCACTATGCGACGTGGGCATGAAATTATAGATTATTTTAAGAATTTAAAGGTTTGTGTTGTGAAAGATTTTTATTTCAAAACAAACTACCTAATATTTCTTTTTCAGTTGTTGTAGTGTGTGCAACATATCTATCTCCTGCGCCATAAAACCAGTGTATAATTCCCTCTTTAATTGCATGCCCTGTTGGAAATACAACTTTTCCTGAAACGACTCCATTTGTTTCCCAAGGTTCTGTTGTAACTAAGATTGGTTCTTTTGTTCTTGCTAAAATTTTTTGAGGATCATTAGGATCTGCTAATGCTAATCCAAACTTATAATCTCTTTCAGGTTTCATAATTGCTCCATGATAAGGAATTAAAATCCCTTCATTTATTTCAAAAGGGGGGCCTGCTAAACCTATATGGCTATTTTCCCAATAGTTTTCAATTCCTAACAAAATATAATCTTCTATATTTTTCATAATACCTTGCCAAAATTCATATTTTGCAAGTTCTTTAAAATCCCTAACATATACAATTTGCATATCAGGTAATAATCTTACAATGACTCCATAATGTTCCTGGCCCTCTTTAACTATTTTCCTTGGCCATAAACAACAATCTTTTGTTTTCAAGAAAGGACTTGAAGGAGGATTACTCTGAGTTTTTCTTCCCAATCTACAATTATCTTCTGTTTCCCATCTTTGTTTATGAATCTTACTAGAAACTGTTTCAATAGCTTCTTCTAATCCAATATTTGGAAAATAAATCCCAAATCTATCCCATGACAAAAGTGTTGTTGGATCATTTTCTTTTGTTCTTAAATATTCTGTTCTAACATCCCCATATTCTTGACCATTATGATGAACAACAAATCCATGAATAGGGTCTTCGACGTTTAATTTAATCAATCTAGCATCTTCAATACCTCTTTCTCCATAAGGGCCTTCTGGTTGGAAAACTAACTCTTCTAAGGGATACCCTCTTTTGTCTTTTTTAATCCTAATATGTTCTCCTTCTAAGATTGCTTGATTTCTAATAATACAAGAATTTAATCCCTTATAGTCTTCATAAATTAATCTTGATAACAATTCTATTTTGTTATCTCTTTGAACAACAGCAGGATTCAGAATTCCAACTCTTTTGAAACACCCAACTATGTTTAAATTGGAGGGTGGTTCATCCACTCTGTCTTCAGGTTTTAATATAATTCTTTTATGAGACATGAAAAGCTCATGAAATTATCACTTTTAAGCCTTACTAAATGCTTAAATAGGGAGGAGAAAATGCCTTATTTAAAAAGTTATCTCAAGACTTAAAATACCATTATTTAAGTAAAAATTGGATAAATTTCAATTAAAATTTTCCTAGAATTTCTAATTAGACTGAGAGATTTTTACTAACTGTTACACTTTTGTAACCTATATTAGCAATCCAGTGCGTTGACCACTTCACCAAATACGAAATTTTTAATTGGTTTTAAGGTTATTCTTTGTGTCCTATAACGGCTTCTAACAGCTCAGGAAACTCTTCTGTTCCCATATCTCCGTGAGTATAATGTCCGTCCTTTAAGTTCAATTACTCTTCCTCCTAATGCATTATGAAATATCTCTAAGCTCTTTTTACCATCTTCCTCTTCATTATCTGCTGTAAACATTACTATTTCCTTTACTCTTGATTTGATTGTTTTATCTATCGGATATTCATAAAATGCTTTTCTAAACTCATCATTTTTATCAGGAATCTTCCAAGGAGCTACTAATATCAATTTGTTAATTCTTTTCTTTGTTTCTCCTAACCATTTAACTAAGAATGCACCTCCACAACTGTGCCCTATTAGAGTTGTATTCTCTGTGACTTCGCGCTTTTCAAACTCTTCCTTGAATTTGTTATAATCAGGTTTCCAGGGTTCTGGCATAAGAGGAGTTTCTACCTCTATGCCTTTTGAAGAGAGTTCTCTTTTAATCCAAGGGATCCAGTGTTTATCGTAAGTCCTGGTTTCAGGGCTCATTGCTTTCTCTACATTTGAAGGACAACCATGAATAATGATACATTTCATTTGTTCTTTGTCTTCTGTTATCATCTTCCTAATAAGCTATAAAATTTTTATATTGTATTAGAGTCCTTTTTCGCAGGATTTGCAGATCAGTTTCCCTTCCACTTCCCTGAGTTCTGTTAGGTTGCTGCACATCTCGCATCTGCCCACCGTGCCTTCCCTCTCTTCGGTTTGTTCGTTTACGTGTGCTTTTTCTATGAACACGTCGAAGAGTTGTGGCTGTACTGTCAGTATGTCTTTCCAAGTGAGCATTCCCATCAGCTTTCCCTCTTCTGTGACGGGCAGCTGTTTTATTCCTTCTTTTGCCATAATCTTTATTGCTTCGTAGATGTCTTTGTTTGACTGTATGGTTATGACTTTTTTTATCATGACTTCTTTTACCGGGGTTTCCAGGTCTATGTTTTCCGCTACTACTTTTCTTACGAAGTCATCTTCTGTGATTATGCCTACGACCATCTTTCCTTCCTTTACCAGCAGGCTTCCTATCTGGTGTTCTTTCATTTTTTTTGCGCAGTCTATGATTTTAGTGTCTTGGCTTACCGTTACCGGTTTTGTTGTCATGACTTCGTATATCTTTACTCCTGTTTTCATGATAATCCCCTGCCTTTTTTATGGTGTTGTAATTTAAATATTTATCTTTTCGGGATTATAGAAAGCTTTAAATGATTTTTTACCTTTCTATTTTCATGCCGAGCTTGAAGGATTTGAGGAAGCTGTGCATTTCGGATGTTAAGAGGAAGCTTTCCTGCTTACCTGATGATTCCCTCATAATCAGGGTTGTTAAATCCCTCGACGAGGTTTCAAGGGTTGTTAAGGTGCTTGGTTCGAGGTTTGATGACTGGTCTGTTTTTTATTCTTACAAGAAGAGGGATAAGGTTCTTTCTGATTTTGAGAGGCAGTTGGTCTCTCTGAGGGGTTTTCAGAAAAAGCTTGATGCTTATCTTATTTCTCTTATGAGGCATCGTTGCCCTCATCTCACTTCTGTCGCTTCCCATGTTATCGGTGCTCGCTTGATTGCTGCTTCTGGCAGCTTGGAGAAGTTGGCCAGGATGCCGTCTTCTAAGATTCAGGTTTTGGGAGCAGAAAAAGCCTTGTTCCGTCATCTTAAGACTGGTTCCAGGCCTCCCAAGTTTGGCGTCATCTATTTTCACGGTTCTGTTTTGAATTCTCCGGACAAGGGTAAGGCTGCCAGGCATCTTGCTTCTAGGATTGCTATCGCTGCCAGGCAGGATTTTTATGGCAAAGCTTTATAAAGTAGTCCTTATTCGGCAGGAGAATGGAAATACTTGGTAGGAAGGTGGATGCAGTACGTTATTTGAACGGTTCATTTGTTAGCATTTATGTTAGGCAGAAGCCTGGGGAGTGCGGTAAGGAAAATGATGCTTCTTACTTCTGTGCAGATAACTGTGACAGTAATTTTGTGGTTTTGAGATTTCTAGGTAGGCAGTCTATTTCTGTCAGGGGTTTAATTCCTCTCGAACTTAATGTTCATCCGAGGATACATGACCTGGCTCAGATTAGGGATCTTGCTGGGTTGGAGGCCGTTGCAAAGAAGGATGGTTACAAGTTCAGGAGTATGGGTATGAACAAGATTCTTTATTTCAAGGGTGAGGCTGTTGCCACTTGTTACCCCTGCAGTCTTTCTAAAGACGGAAGTTGGTTCGGCAGCGAGGTAAACAATACCATAAGCACCCTTGTCAGCAAAGTGGATGAAATCTATGCTACCGCTAAGGTTCGTCCTCTTGATGCTGTGCTTGAGGATCAGTCTTTTTGCAGGCAGCTTGAGAATCCGGATTTTCTTAATGCCGTTGCAAATTCTTTTGGTTCTGAGGGTGTGAATTTGGTTAAGACTTTGAAATCAAGGATTAGGCATTAGCCTCTCGGCCTTTCAAAGAATTTTTCAAATACGTATGGTATTGCGAAGTATGGTATGAAGTGTTTTAGTGGTACTGTTTTGTATGTCTTTTCATGTTTTCCTGAGAATATGTTTTGTTTTAATGAGCTGATTATTGCCCTGCCTGATGTTGTGTCCACTTCTGATTTTATCCTGCTGGTTCCTATCGCTTTTAGCGCTTGCTTGCTTCTTGCATGTACGTCTGTGCTGGTTACGATTGGCACGTTGTAGTCCCTTGCTAGAACTTGTGATAATCTTACTACGTCACTGTTGACATCTCTTCCGCCGAGCAGTTTTCTCAGCCAGGGTATGCAGTATCCGTTCCATTCCAGTGCTATGCTGCCTGTGTATTCCCTGCATATCCTTGTCATTTCTTTTTCTTCCTGCCACGTTATTTCTTTGCCGACGAATTTGCTGTTCACGTATGGGTGGTCGAATATTACCAGCGCTTCTTGGTTTAGTGCTGCCTCTATCATTTCCCTAATTGTTTGTTTTCGGTTTATGTTGTCGTAGCCTATTGTGAGGAGGTGGAATTTCTCTCTGGTCGACAGCTCTGCTGCCCTGAGTATGTAGAATTGTTGGTCGTCTTTCTCTATTCTTACTGCCAGCTCATCTATTTCCGCTTTGTAGCCCTTGTTTCTTAAGTTTCTGGCGTGTTTTTTCACGTCCATGAAGGCTTCTCCGTTGAGGTATTCCAGTGCTATGATGTCTATTTCATTTTCTTCCATGGCTTTGACTATTTCTTCCAGTCCGTATTTGTTGAAGTATGGGTGTGCGTGTAGTTCTATTTCTGCTGTTTTTGCCATTTTTTTAGAACCTTGGATGGGGCTGGCAGGATTTGAACCTGCGACCCCTTGCACCCCAAGCAAGGATCATGTCCCTTGTTGTATCTTTTGTTTGGCTTGATACAATTCCAAGCTAGACTACAGCCCCTCTGATGGTATCATTTAAAGATAAACTTTTTATACCTTACTATTCCATTTTTTCTTATGATCTCAAAACTTTTGGCCGCTCAGAAGAATGGTCTTAAGATTCCAATAAAGAAGAGGGATGTTGTTCTTTATCTCGGTGCTTCCCACGGCGCTACCGCTAAGCTGGTCTCTGAGATGGTGGGTCCTAAGGGCTTTGTTTTCTGTCTTGACATATCTCACACTATCATGACCCACCTGATTAGGTTTTGTGAGGGTGAGGAGAACACGGCTCCGCTGCTTTTTGATGCCAGCAAGCCTGAGTTGTATAAGCGGTTTGTTCCCGATGTTGATGTTATCTACCAGGACATTGCACAGAAGAATCAGGTTGAGATTTTGAGGAGGAACGTTGATATGTTTTTGAAGGATTACGGCTATGCCCTTCTTGTTTTGAAGTGTAAGAGTATTGACGTTGTTAAGGATAAGGCGCTTGTTTGTGATCTCGTTCTTGATGAGTTGAGGACGTTCCTTGAGGTTGTTGATTACGTTGACCTTTCTCCCTATCACAAGGAGCATTATTTTATTGTTTGCAGGAAGAATAAGGGTTAGATTCTTGCTTTGGTCGCAGCCCAAGTTTTTGCATTATCATGTCCGTGTCGTGCATAACTATGAAGGGCGTTTTGAATTTACCTTCATCATATGTGTTGTCCCATGTTCTTGTGTAGGTTCCCTCTTTGACGTTTATTGTTGCCAGGACCTTGTTTTTGTATCCCCATTTTTCCTGCTCTTCCTCGCTTGGCAGGTATATGATGCCTAGGGGGCTTCCAAATCCGTTCATACTTTCCATTTTAAAGTCTCCCAGCCTTGATTTTTCTCCGTAGTTGTGGCATCCCCCTCCTGTTTTTGTGTAGAGAATTCCTATTGCTTTGTCTAGCATTCTTTCAAGTCTTTTTACTGATGTTACTACTTCCCACATTTTCCCGCTCTTTTGTGTTTGGGCTTTTATTTAAGGATTTTTGTTTGAGAATATTCATTTCGTATTGTAAGCTTTTCGCTTTTTCTTTAATAAATCTTATTAGCCACTTTATATTTATGGTAAAAAGAAAGGTTTATATACCAACTATAGTAACTATATAATTCATGGAGAAAACCACTGTGCAACTGTCAAAAGATACCCTTGAAAGGTTGAAGCTCTTTAAGAAGCATGATAGGGAATCCTATGAGGAGGTCATTAATAGCCTTATGGATGAGGTTGATGAAGAATCTTTGAGTGATGAGGAGATCCGCGATATTCAGGAGGCTCTTGAGGAAGTAAAGCAGGGCAAGACAAAGACCATAGAAGCTGTTGCAAAAGAGCTTGGGATTAAGCTTGGTTAGGATGTATTCTATTGAGATTACAAAGAAGGCTGAGCATTTTCTTAAGAAGATTCAGAAAAGGGATTCAGAGATCATATTGAGGAAACTTTATTCTATAAGGGACAACCCTTTTCCTCACTTAAAGAGGTTGCAGGGCTATAAGCTTTGGAGGTTGAGGGTGGTGGATTACCGTGTTGTCCTAGACATTGTCGTTTCTGGTCGGAAGATGATTGTTCTTAGGATTGGTCATAGAAGAAATGTTTATAGTATGTCTTAATTTTTATTAGTATTCTTAGGCTTTAGTCCCAGCATTTTCATTATTTTCTCTGTGTCTTCCATGAGTTTTTCTGGTGCTGGGCTGAAGATACCATATTTTGATTCCCCTTCTGTTACGTATTTTTTATCTCTCAGGTATATTCTTGCTATTATTTTGCTTGCGTATTTCAATTTTTCCTTGAGTTCTTCGCTTGGTGAGAAATTTATGTATGCTATTCCCCTGCTGTCTAGGTATTCTCTGCCTACCATGTTTCCTATCAAGTTTATGTTTCCGATTTTTGCTTTTTTTCCCTTGTAGTTTTCTCTCCCTCCTGGCAGTGAGTAGTAGAGTGATTGTACGGCATTTCCCAGTATCTCTTCAAGGTCGGTGGCGTCGTGTGATCTTTCCACCAGTAGCTTGAGCCTTTCTCTAATTCCTTCGACTGCATATCTTTCTTGGTGGGTAAGGCGTTTTGCCATTTCGCTTTTTATACTGCTTTTGTTATTAATTATTTCTGTGTTCCTATATCGTAGATTAGAATTATTCCTTTTCAGGTTTCATCATGGGTTTTAGAAAAGGATAAATACTCAGCAAGTCTATTAGGTTTACAGGGGGGTGTTAAGATGAAGAAAGCTTTCAGAAGTGGGAGGAGGAATGCTGATAAACAATTGAAAAATAGGAAAAAGAAGGGAGTTCTTAAGTTCCAGAGGGGTGGCAGATTCTCTAGAAAAAAATAAGAACCCCTGAGGGGTAAGGTTTATAAATAAGCTTAGGCCAAAAAGAAGGAGTAAGTTAAGGGGGTAACAGCAAATGCGCGTTCTGAAAATAAAGAACCTTGTATCTCTGCCTAAAATAATTTTTAGGAGGGTTACAGACGGGGCTATTGATGAATTAGTGGAAGATTTTGAAGTTCCGAAACAAGTCTTGAAGGACCTTGGCCTGACAAAGGAAGAGGCTTACTTCTTCCACTGTTACAACCCAGCTCATCTGTACTGCGCATTGAAAGACATAGGTATGAACAAGACGCAAGCAAAATTGCTTGTTATGAGTTACAAAAAAAACATTTACCTAGGTATAGAAAAATTCATAGGCTTAAAAAAACAGCAGCAGGATTCAAATATTGAAGAGCGGACAATTTGCCTGCACCAGGCATTTATCAGGAACAGGCCTGGGGAGGATGGTTATGGGGACTGTTCGGTATGCCTGCCTGACGTAACAAACAATCCAACATGCAGGGGTTATTACCCATTCACGATTTACAGTTTTGAAAAAAGAAAGGGGTACAGCCAAGTACGGTGTAATAAAAACCAGTGATTCCGATACGTATCGGATAAGATTTATTCTTTAGTCTCACTCCCCATCATGAGGAATTGGATATTTTCCGCTTTTTTCTTGTTAACTCTTATTAAAATTTAATGTCTTTTCTTTTTGATGGGTGATATTTTTCTTGATTATAAAGAAATTAAAGTGTTGATTGGTGTTTTGAAGGGTTTGAAGTTTGAGGATTTTGGGGTTCACCCCCATTATTTTAGGGATGGCAATCCCAGGCACGGCATAAGTCTTGATAAAGCTAAGAAGATTTATTATCAGTTTGACAAGATCATTGCTGTTTTTATGCGTCCTGGTTTGATAAGCCCTAAATACAGCTTTGTGTACATGATTAGCAAGAAGGAGAGTTACATCCTTGTTTTTTTCCTTGACGAGAGGCCTCGTAAGTTTTTTAATATAATACCTAAGGGGGCATACATTGATTTTAGGCTTTTCAAGAAGAATTATCGTTTTAGCAGGTGATTTTTATTTTCTTTTTTGGTATAATATACGAGAACTTGTAATTTCCATTTTTTAGGCTTATTTTGAAGCCAACATACAGTGTTTCCCTTCCTGAGTCCACCTTTATTTCTGCCTCTTTTATGTTTGACAGCTCTTCCGGCTGTATTTCCAGAAATCTTGATGCGTTGTCTATCTCAACGCCCATTATTTTTCCTTCTTTTGTAACATCGAATACGAGATTATCTACCACGAGGCAGCCTTCTATCTTTTTGCTGTCAAAATTATCATAAATGCACAGGCTGTCTATTTCCGGGTCATATTCAAAGTTTTTTTCCATGTTACTTATTTAGAAGTTGAATTTTATAAGCTTTTTCTTTATTTTCCGCAAATGTTCCGTTTTTTTCTTATTAACCCTTATTAATGTCCCAAATTTTGGTATGCTCAATGGAAAGTTTTAAATATATGACTTGATAAGTCATAGGTAGGCGTGGATGAAGATACTGATACAAGGCCTTAACGAGTTTTATGGTGAGAATGTAAGGCTTGTTAAAACGTTGATGAAAAGGGAATCCCTTGGAGAATACCCTGACTTGATGAAGTGGAAGCTCCAGATGTCGTATTTTGACGGTAATGATTGGATAGAAATTTGCAGGATTGATAACTACCTTCATGAAAATCAGGTTGGAAGCCACATTCACAATTACAAGAAAAAAGGCATAAAAAGGGTAGAGATGACTTTTGAAGAAGCGGAAAAAAATATCAAGAATATTAGTCAGAGGATATTGAAAGAGGATTTTGGTGAAGATATAAAATTTGAGTGAGGAAAAATGAAGTGTAAAATTACGATTGTTGGGTCAATAAACAGGTATAATAGAGAAATTAATAAGAAAATAAGGGACGGCTCTCTTAATAGACCAGAAAAAGGTATGATCATGACCCCTGAAACCTTCAATAAGGTGTTCAGTCCTGAAAGGATAAAGCTTTTGCAGAGGATTTACAGCAATAATGTGAAGAACATCTATCAACTGGCTAAGGATTTGGGTAAGCCTTATGAGGTGGTGTTTAGGAACATAAAATACCTCCGGGGTTTGGGGTTGGTTGAAATAGAAGAAAAAGGCAACAAAAGTATCCCCTATATGCGTTGTAAGCCCTCCATAGATATGTTTCGGAAAGATTTGGTAGAGGTTTAATTATATTTATCTCGTGAATATCTCGCAAAGCTTGTTCTCAACTTCTTTTATTTTTCTGTCTTGCAACTCTCCTACCTTTCTTATTATGATTGATGTGTCTGCTGTGAATATTTTTGTTGGCCTTGCATAGCTTGTTATGCTTAGTTTTCCTTTTTGGAAGTCTTTTTCTGTTATTGCAATAGCATCTTTGTCTTCTCTTGCTTGGCTTGTTATCTGGCACAGTATGACATCTTCACCTTTTAGTGTTGCAACCACTAGGCATGGTCTGTTTTTTACAGAGCTTAGATCAGAGAATGGTATGAGTACTATGTCCCCTTTTGCAGGTCCTTCCATGCTTTGTCCTCTTCTTTGGTGTTCCACTCTTTTGCCAGGCTTTTTTCGCTTAGCAGCATTATTGTCATTTTTTTTATCTGGTCCATGGGCCTTAACTCTATCCTGTCATCGTATACGAGAATTGCTATCTTCGTCCCTTTTTTGAATCCCTTTATGTCTCTTGCTGTGTTGGGTATGCATATCTGTCCTTTTTCTGTTATTGTTGCTGTTTTTATCTCTTTAAGTTCGGTTTTCATATTATTACAAGTAAGAAATGTAAGATTATAAAGCTTTTGTTTTTCAAAAAGTTTTTGCATGCATTAAGTTTGGCTTTGTCTTTTTATATGGGTTTCTTAGGTTTTTCCGTAAATATTCCACTTTTTTCTTGTTAAGTGTTATTAAACTGTTCTTTGTTTTTTTGTCCATGTTTAAGGGCCACAGGATTGAGAGGAAGGTTGAGATGCAGCTTTTCCTTGACCTGATAAGGTGTTTTGATGACTCAAGAATCATACTAACAAATCATGCTTTTTTCCGTTTGAGCGATGAGCAAAGAAAGGTTTTTAAGGAGGAAGTTATTAAGAATGTAATACTTCGGGATAAGCCGATATTTGTTGGGCGTCAGTACAATCAGTGTTATGCAGTTTTTTACAATTATGGCAAAGATGTGCTCAAGATTATCTTGGATGTTCAGCCTGACAGGATATATATAGTAACCTTTTATTTCATAGAATATGATAAGATTCCTAGATTGTGAAAAATGAAAAATATTTTGAGATGCAAGGGACTTGTGGATTATGATTACAAGTATGATATACTATTTTTTAAGAGTGCGGAAAAAGCCTATGCCAAATCGATAGAGTTGGACAGCATAGTTGTTGACATAGATCCTAAAGGCTTTATCATGGGTATACAGATTTTTGATGCTTCCAAGTTCTTTAATCTTAAGAAGTCTGATCTTTTGAAGGTTGGCAAGTGGGAGTTCAGGTCTTCTGTCAATGATGGCAGGATAGAGATTAGGTTGTTGTTCCGGGTTGTTGTCAGGAATAAGGTAATTGAGAAAAATCCCATAATAATTGAGCCTTTGCCATTTTCTCTGCCTAATTCTGAGCTTATTTGTGAAGTAAATTAGCTTATTCCTTGCCTTCAGGCCTCATCATAGGGAAGAAAACCACGTCCCTTATCGATTCCTGTCCTGTTAGTATCATGAATAGTCTGTCTATTCCCAGCCCCAGCCCTGCTGTTGGCGGGAATCCTACCTCTACAGCTTCCAGGAAGTTCTCATCGAACATCTGTGCTTCCCTGTCTCCCTGTTCCCTCATCTTTGCCTGTTCCTCGAATCTTTTTCTCTGGTCTACCGGGTCGTTTAGTTCTGAGAATCCGTTTGTTATTTCTATGCCCGCTATTATTACCTGGTATCTTTCTGTCTTGTTTGGGTTGTCTCTTTTTCTTTTTGCTAGTGGTGAGACTTCTACTGGGTGGTTGATTAGGAACAC
>JBDRNX010000034.1:0-15719 GCA_043810595.1 archaeon | reverse complement strand
CACCTTACTGAAAACATCCCTAACCCAGTGGGCAATCATCTGACGATTGCAGAAAGCGTAGTTGATGGCACAACACATAGCAGAATAATACTGCTTACCAAGATCAGAATTTATAGGAGCGTTAACAAGCTCCCTATCTGCGAGATGCCTGAAACCATATTTCGATTCCATCTTCTGGATGTAATCGGATGCTATCTGGTGACCTATACCACGACTACCGCAATGAATCATAACAGTAACCTGACCAACAGAATCGATACCGAAAAGTTTAGCAACCTTCTCATCATAAATCTTATCAACTTTTTGGAATTCCAAGAAGTGATTACCAGAACCTAGAGTGCCGAGCTGAGGCATACCCCGAGCAAGAGCTGTGGAAGAAACATCATTATGGTTAGCACCCTTAATCTTCCCGTTCTCCTCACACTTCAATAAGTCATCTTTCTTACCATAACCATTCCTCAAAGCCCACTCAGCACCGTTCTCAAGAATATCAAGAAGAACATCACGAGAAAGTTTTGTAATCCCAGCACGACCAACACCAGCAGGAACCTCCTTGAAGATTTCATCAAGAAGCTCTTTCCTTTTGTTAGCTATATCTCTCTCTGTGAAATCAGTTCTTAGCAAGCGAACACCACAGTTGATATCATAACCCACACCGCCCGGTGAGATTATACCTTCGTCAAGGTCGAAAGCAGCAACACCACCAATCGGGAACCCGTAACCCTCATGAGCATCAGGCATGGTAAGTGAATGCTTAACGATACCGGGCAAAGTCGCAACGTTAGCAGCCTGCTGCAACGTCCTGTCTTCTCTGATTTTTTTCATCAAGGCTTCAGAAGCGAAGATAATAGCGGGAACACGCATCTGACCCTGCTTTTCTATCTTCCAGGTATAGTCATTCACTTTTTTAGGCTCCATAGAGAAATAGCTGGTAGGGAAAGTTTAAAAAATTATTGATTAAATCACAAATCAACAACAACCTGCAAAACATACTTACCTTTCACCTTCTTAACAAACATCTGGTTATAAGTAACTGCCTTAACAGAGCCAAGAAGCTCATACTTCTCCCTGAATTTATCACCAACAACCTCACAACTTAAAGAAAAACCCTTACCCTTCTTGACTACCTTCAGCCTTTTAACACCAGCAAGGAAAAAATACTGGGTGTCGAGAAAATAAAGAAGCCTCTCAAGAAATTTGTAAAGCAAGGCGTTGAGGTCGAAAGCTTTAACAGAAATTTTCTTAGAAATTTTCTTGTCAACAGACTTTGCATCAACCATTATGGAAAACATGGCAAGAGCAGCGTTAGAAAAAGCCTCGTCAAGAGTCTTGCCGTAAGCCTGAAACTTTGCGTCAGCTGTATGGGGGAAAAACTTGAACTTCATACTCTAACAACCCGGCAGGCATTATAAAAAGCCAACTCATTAGTAGGCTTCTGCCACATCCAGAAACGAACAATCTTAGGCCTCTGCTCACCCAAAGAGAAACCCATACTGGAAGCTACAAAAACGTCACTCATGTAAACGCTCTTGTCAAGAGGGCTGGGCATAACACAAGCACTCGTCTGAGGGCATATAGCACAAACAAAGTCGTAATTGGGAAGCATGTGCTCCCTAACAACCTTCTCAACACCCGAAGATATAAGAGCATCGTCGGTAGAAGTAAGAATTGTCGCCCTCAACTCATCATCACTTGAGATGTCGTTAACTATGAAACGCTGAGCATCCTGAACAGCAATAGGGGGTTCAGGCCTTGGCTCAATATACTTGGGAATGACTGTGTAAACGACTACAAGAAGAAGAATTATAGCGATGATTGCTTCCAAAGTCTTCAAATAACCCTTTTTGTTCATGGTAATAAATAAAAATAAAGGGTTATTTAAGTTTTACTCATCACCAAACCCTTATGGTAACGTTAACAGGAACAAAGGTTGTATCAGGCTCCAAAACCCAATCAAGATATGTGTTCGCGTAGACGTTAACGTTAGTTGGCAACCTGATGTTGTTGACTTCCTTAATAACCTGGTTATCTTCAAGCGTAGTGGCAACGAGGGAGAAATCCTTATCAGAAGGAAACTTCCACCTTACCTTAATAGCATCGTAATCAGCAGTCAGCGAATCCAACTTGTCATAAGACAAACCCTTAACAGCCTCCCTGACACCAAACTCGTAAGTGAAGTTTATTATATCAGGCTGGTTACCCTGACCCGGCTTGTAAAGCAACCTGTTACTATCCCGGCCCCAACTCCTACCATACCTGTGTTCGGTTGAATACAGCAGGAAGAAGGTGTAGTCAACGTTATTGCCGTTAAAAGTCGAGTTAAACCTCAAAGCGTCCCTATTACCCGGAGGGATATTAAACTCCATCTCAAAAGGAAGTTCAGACCTATTGAGAAGAATGAGGGAAAAATTCTCCTCATCATAACCCTGGAAAGGAAAATCAACGTTCTCTACAGCCAGCTGATAATTACCTGGAGCAGAGGGAAAATTATTCCCGTTAGGTCTTATGAAAAAAGGAATCTTATCTATAGAGTACTTGGCGTCAGAATTAAAACCAGACTCAACTATCTTCAAGAGATTGCTCTGCGAGTAAACAGGCTGGATTCCAGGCCTCAAAAAAATAAACAACAAAAGAGTATAGACTACGAACAAACCTATGCTAATCGCCCAATCGACGTGTGAAGCAGCACCTTTCTTTGACATATCAAATACCTCCTTTAACAGTTGTAACTATCAAAGCAGAGATCGTCATCAACACAAGAGAGTGCAACAAACCCTGCCTGATAGTACCCTCTGAAAACTTACCCACCATAATACCAGCAAAAAAAGCCTGAATCATTATAAGCGAAAAAAACAGCTTATCCAGATTAATATCCTCACCCCCACTACCAAAAACACCGCCCATCATACCACTAGCAGCCAAACCCTCTGAAAGAGAGCCTGAAACGTTGGTCAGCAAAGGGAAAAGCTTAACCTGTAACAGCAACATAATACCGATAAAAACAAAAAAGACAATATAGCCCTGAATAATCTGCGAGTAGGTAGAAGACTTACGCTCAGCCTTAACCTTCTTAACCTGAACAACAGAATTCGTAACAGACTCGAGAACATCCTCCATGTCACCACCACTCTGTTCAGCCTCGATAACGATAGCAATGGAACGCTTTATCACACTATTCTTCGTATCGTTACTGAAAGTAATAAGAGCCTCGTGAATAGGTATGCCCCAGTCAAGCTGATTAGCAAGCTTACTGGTATAAGGCGTGAGAGCCCCGTAATCCTTTTTCGAAGCGTGAATTATCGCCTGCGGGACTGAAATGCCCGACCTAACAGTACCCACCAAAGCACGAACAAACTCCAAAAACTTAAGCTCAATCTCCTTCTGACGCTCGTTTTCCTTAAAAAAATCATACCAGAACTGAGACCAGCCTATGCTGACGCCAACAACGAGGAAAGCATAAAACCAACGCTTAAGCTCGGGATTGTTGTAGACAAACAATATGTCAAGAGCTATCACAATCACGGCAACCGTGATACCTATCATGTACGACGGCTTAAATTTCATCTTCAAGTACTAGGTTGGATCATGTTCAAAAACAAAATAAATCCTACGTTCAAAACGGGAATCAAACCATAAGTGCCAATCGTGGCAATCGTTGAAATACTAACACCCATGAGGTCAGTACCAAACATCCTAATAATAGCGAGAGTGATAAAAAACAAGAGAGGAGCAGCAATCAAAACACCGATATAAATATCTGAATACGTGCCAAGAGTCTCGACGTACCTCTTACGCTCAAGCTTGTAATTGGTCATAACCTCCTCAGCCTTGGCACTGAGAAAAGACTTCAAGTCACCCCCACTCTCAATACTAGTAACCAAACCATTAAGCAAATCCTTAAAATCAAGGGAGGGGGTAGTAAGGGAAACAGCACGCAAAGCAGTAGTAAGGTTATAGCCGAACAAATTAACGTAGTTAACAATCTTTTTTATCTCACCTTCCACACCCTTATACTCCTTAGAGCTAAGTATGAGGTTAAACATGGAAATAGGCTGAGCACCTGAACCAGCCACTGCAGCCATGTGCAAAACCACAAAAGGAAGATCGTCCTTAATACGCTTCTTCCTCGAATTAGCAGCCATTGATGGATATAAGTGCATGAAAACAAAAGTACCTACAGCAAACATAATCGCCACCAAAAAACCAAGAACAATCCTAAAGGAAAGGATTTGGTTTATCAAAACAACCCCTACAAGGAAGGAAGCAAAAAAAGCAATTAAGCCAGACAAGAACATCATACTGATGTAAGTCTTGGACAAAACCTTGATATCACCAGCCCTCAAATTATGGGACAAGTTATTATAAAACAGGGGGTAGTCCTTACTAATCTTCAGAGAATAGTTCTCAAAAAGACGATTAGCATAATTACCAAAAGAGCTTGATTTGTAAAGGGTGTAATCACTCAAAATGACTTTCTTCTTAGAAAGCTCAGAAGGAACCAAGCTGCGCAAGTAAGCAAGCTCGACGTTAAGCTCCTTAAGATACCTCTCTTTTGTTTTTTTATCAAGAGAGACAAAACCCTTCGAAGGAACTACAGGAGGGGGAATACTAGGGGAACTAACCTCAGCGAAAGCAGGAGCTGGAGGAATTTCCTCAACAACCTCCGCTTGGGGCGTTGGCATGATTTCAGGAGCAAGCTGCCTGCGGAAAGGAACAGGAACCAAATCTTCTCCCTTCAAAGAAGCGACTATAGAATCGTTAAGAGTCTTAATCTCAGTAAGCTGCTGCGCAATATAATCTTCGTAAAAAGAAATCCACTCCTGTTCTGTCCTGCCCTTAAGCATTTCCTTCTTTTTCTTGGCAGCTTCCCTAAGACTCAAACCCTTCAAACTCTCAAGAAAAGAATTAAGGTTAGACCTCAAAACATAATACTTGGAAACGTCCTCGGCAATATACTCTATCTTCTTAGCTAAATCCTTAACGTCTGACATTTTTCAACTCTGCCTCAACCAACCTGTTAATATCGAGGCTGATCTGCAACATGTACTTCTTCAGATTATCGATCTTTGACTTAGAAGCCTTCTTACCAAGAAAAGAATTATACTCGTAAGAAGCCTCAACAAGGGTTTTTGCAGACTGCCTAACCTTTTCGATGCTCATATTATGTCAAACTGCCTCAACATAGCCTTGGGATTTTTGTAATAAGCATGAATCATCTCCTGAACTTCCTTAAAACCGAAAATTTTGTGATTATACATAGCCATGAGGAAATCGCTACGATTCTTAAAGTCCTTGTACAATTCCTCCTTTGAAATACCGTGCTGCCTTGATATCTTGTCGAAGACCCTGCTATCTGTCTTGAAATAGAATAAATCCTTAGCAGGGTCTCTGACAAATGGGGTATTAGTGACAGCATGACCTACCTCTTCCCTAACCTCGACAATCTCAACAACCTCCTTAAGCCTACGAACAGACCTGCCCCTAACCTTGGTCTCAATCATAACACAAACTATATCCAAAGTTTCGACAAGAGCGGGTGAAAGGTTGATAGGCTTGGTCTCAAGCCTCCTGATCATAGTGTCAACAGATTCTGCGTGCATGGTACTCATGGTGGGGTGACCGCTCGCGGCTCCTTGGAATAAGACAAAAGCCTCTTGGCCGCGAATTTCTCCAACGATAACATAATCAGGACGCTGCCTGAAGGATTCCCTTAACAAATCAAATAAGGAAACTTCTCCATGACGCTCACCAGTTATGCTAGTTGCGCCCATACCAGCACGAGCAACAGAGGGCAACCAGTTCTCGTGCAACAAATTTAACTCCTTGGTATCCTCGATGGAAACTATCCTTGCGGCAGGAGGGATGAAAAAAGCAATCGAATTAAGGAAGGAAGTCTTACCCGAACCTGTACCTCCAATGACAATCAAGTTAGCTTCATACTCTATAAGCAACCACAAATAAGCGAGGATTTCAGGAGAAACTGTACCAAACTCCATAAGTTTCACAGGAGTCCAAGGCTCTTTCGTGAACTTACGAATGGTGAAGGTAGGACCCTTAGAAGAAATATCCTGAGTGTAAGTAGCGTTAACTCTGTCGCCAGAAGGAAGCCTACCATCAAGCAAAGGATTAGCATAAGAAATATACTTACCACACTTCTGAGCAAGCTTCTCAACAAAATTTGTTAGGACCTTAGTATCTTTATAAATGAGATTTGTACATATGTTACGGTACTTGCGGTGGATGATGTAAATAGGGGTGTTAACACCGTTACACTCTACATCCTCAATAAAATAGTCATTCAACAAGGGATCGATTTCGTTCATACCAACAAAATTCCGATAAATGTAGTACATAATCTTCAAGAAAGTTTCATTAGAAACCTTAAGCTTGAACTCAGAAATAAGTATCTTCAAGTTCTTCTCCAAATACTCAATAACAACATCAGTGTTAGGAACGTTAATCATGCTTATATTGATAATCTCACGGATACTGTCTTCCAGAATCTTGAAAACTTTCATCTCATCAGCGCTCAAAGCCGGCTCCTCGACAACGTAAACAAGCTCGTCAGACTGGGCATCCCAATAGATATGAGCGTAAGCATAAGGAGGAGTGAGAGGATAGCGAACATCAATCCTTGTTTTGTCGGAGAAATCAGGCAGCTGAGCCACTATCGGAGTCAAATCAAGCCTGAAAAGAGTACCCTCAGCAGCTGAAGACTGAGGAACTGGCTTAGGAACCTTAACTTTAGCTGGTTTTGGATTTTTCTTGAACAAACTAAGCGCCACTTACTAACACCCCTTTTTCAATAATCTTATTTGTCTCATCAATTAATTAAGTTTTCGGTATCAAATTATGACAAGTTTAATCGATTTATCAAGCCTGCCCTCAAACTTACTGGTATCAGCCTCAGTATCCTGCATATCGTTATAATGCATGGGAATCAAAAATTTTGGCTTAAAACTGTTAGCAGCTTTAGCAGCCTCATCCACATCCATCGTGTAAGTACCCCCAATCGGGAGAAGGGCAATATCAATGTTCTTCAAAGATTTCATCTCGGAAACAAAATCGGTGTCGCCAGCGTGATAAATACGCTTACCCTTAACAGTCACCACATAACCAACCCACTCGTTAGCGCTAGGATGAAACCTCTTATCAAGGTTATAAGCAGGAACGGTTTCAATCTTTATGTCACCAGAAGAATAAACCTTGTTAGGATGGACCAAGGTTATTTTAATGTTATCAAAATGATTGATTTTGCTCTGACAGTCAGGAGGGATGAAAATCTCAGTGCCGGGCTTAATGATTTTTTCAATGTCTTCCCTGCTGCAATGATCATGATGAGCGTGGGTAATAAGAATGATGTCAGCCTTATCAGCAGATTTCAACCCAAAAGGATCTATGTAAATGACCTTGCCATCAGAAATCCTGAAAGCAGAATGATGCACGCGCCTGATATCAATTCCCAAATCCATAAAAACACCCCCAACATTATGAGAACTAATCATATAAAAAACTTTCTTTGAACATGCATTGTTGCGTTAAAAGGGACTTAGGACGTTTAAGAAAAGAATAAAAACTCAGAATAACACTCAAAATATACTTAAAGAGGTTTTTGAATGAGAAATCATATTTATTACCATAAAGTTATAAAAGAAAACGTATTATTATGTGGGTAGTATAAAGAAATATTTATAAAGATAAATGTTTTATTAAAGACTAGCAAAAAGATTCAAAAACAAAAAAAGTTTTAGAGGTGATATTTTTTTGAAAAAGAAAACTTTACTCACAACACTAGTTTTAAGCTTGTTAACATTTCTGACATACATTCTTGTCGTTGCCGCAGTTGATTTCTTTATCAGCGGTTCAGGATCGTATTACATTGATGATGTTGTTTGGGAAGCTACGCTTAACGGTACAGACACGAATGGTTACTTTGGTTATTCTGTTGCTAGTGGTGATGTTAACGGAGATGGCTATGTGGATATGATAGTAGCGGCTTATGCCGCTAATTTTACATCAGCTAGTTCTGCAGAGGGTCAGGTTTACGTGTTTTTCGGAACTGCTGAGGGCATTTCTGATATGGATGCATCAAATGCTAACATTACGCTTAACGGAACAACAGCAAGTGACTACTTTGGTTGGTCTGTTGCTACTGGTGATGTTAATAATGACAGTTACGCTGATGTGATAGTAGGAGCTTACAATGGTGATCCACCAGGACAAACAAATGCTGGTCAAGCTTTCGTATTTTTCGGTGCAGATTATACTTCAGCAGTTAGCTATGATGCTTTATCCTCTGCTAACATTACGCTTAACGGCACAGCAGCAGACGACTACTTTGGTTGGTCTGTTGCTACTGGTGATGTAAACAACGATACTTACGCTGATGTGATAGTAGGAGCCAAACAGGCTACGACTGTAACTACACTTGAGGGTCAGGTTTTTGTCTTTTTTGGTGCAGATTATACTTCAGCAGTTAGCTATGATGCTTTGTCCTCTGCTAACATTACGCTTAACGGCACTGAACTAGCTGGCTTCTTTGGTCGTTCTGTTGCTACTGGTGATGTCAACAATGACAGCTACGCTGACGTCATAGTAGGGGCTACCCTGGAGGAAATTAGTGAGCCTGGTCAGGCTTACGTGTTTTTCGGTGCAGACTATACCTCAGCAGTTAATGAAGATGCTTCAACTTATGCTAATCTTACTTTTAACGGAACAAAAGCAAGTGACTACTTTGGTTATTCTGTTGGCAGCGGTGATGTTAACAATGATAGTTACGCTGATGTGATAGTAGGAGCTTTGAAGGCTGACCCTCCAGGTGTTTCTGATGCTGGTCAGGCTTACGTTTTTTTCGGAGCAGATTACACCTCAGCAGTTAATCAAAATGCTTCACTCTATGCTAATATCACTTTAAATGGTACTGCGGGTGGTGACTGGTTTGGTCGGTCTGTTGCCAGCGGTGACGTTAATAATGACCGTTATGCTGACGTAATAATAGGGGCTGCGAATGAGGAGGACAATACAAGGACTCATCATGCTTATGTCTTTTTCGGTGCAGATTATACTTCAGCAGTTAGCTATGATGCTTTGTCCTCTGCTAACATTACGCTTAACGGCACTCTTAGTAGTCTTGGTGTATCTGAATGGTTTGGTTGTTCTGTTGGCAGCGGTGATGTTAACAATGATAGTTACGCGGATGTGATAGTGGGAGCTTATGCCGCTTGCCCTCCAGGTTTGAGGTATGGTGGTAGTGTTTACATCTATGCTTACGATGATACAAACCCTGTTGTTGTTTTGGATGTTCCTGCTGATTTTTTTAATGAGACTGGTTCTGGTTTTGTGGTGTTTAATTATACTGCTACGGACACTCATCTAGACGTTTGTGAGTTGTGGGGTAATTGGAGTGGCGGTTGGCATTTGAATGAGACTTTTACAGGTTTGACTAGTGGTGAGACGAATGGCAGTACTAATATTAGTTTGATGGATGGTGTTTATGTTTGGTCTGTTTATTGTAATGATACTGCTAACAATTATAATACTACTGTTCAAAACTTTACTTTGACTGTGAATGCTACTACGCCGGTTGTTGTTTTGGATGGTCCTGTTGATTATTATAATGAGACTGGTAGCGGTTTTGTGGTGTTTAATTATACTGCTAATGATTTGAATGTTGATACTTGTGAGTTGTGGGGTAATTGGAGTGGTTGGCATTTGAATGAGAGTTTTGTTAGTCCGCCAGCGTATGATACTAATGGCAGTAGCAATATTAGTTTAGGGGATGGTGTTTATGTTTGGTCTGTTTATTGTAATGATTCTTTTGGGAATAGTAATACTACTGTTGAGAATTTTACTTTGACTGTTGATCTTACTGCGCCTCTTGTTGTTTTGGATGCTCCTGTTGATTATTATAATGAGACTTCTAGTAGTTTTGTGATGTTTAATTATACTGCTACGGACACTCATCTAGACGTTTGTGAGTTGTGGGGTAATTGGAGTGGCGGTTGGCATTTGAATGAGACTTTTACAGGTTTGACTAGTGGTGAGACGAATGGCAGTAGCAATGTTAGTTTGGGGGATGGTGTTTATGTTTGGTCTGTTTATTGTAATGATACTGCTAACAATTATAATACTACTGTTCAAAACTTTACTTTGACTGTTGATCTTACTGCGCCGGTTGTTACTTTACAATCACCTAATGATAGTAGTTATGACACAGATGGTTTGGATATCGTTTTTAATTTTACTGCTGTAGATGAGAACCCAGACAGATGTACCTTGTATTTCAGCAGTAATTCAAGCAATTGGGCTGCAAACGAAACTATAAGTTATTCAAATAACGTTCAGCATAACTTTTCAAGCTTAAATCTTACAGATGCAGTTTACACTTGGAACGTTGAGTGCAATAGCACATTTAACAATCCAACGTTTGCTAGTGCTAACCGTACCTTAACAGTAGACGCACTGCCACCGACACTACCAACAGTAACAGAACCAAGCGACATAAGCATTAACCCGAGAGATAGCATAACATACACCTGCGAGAGCACAGACGCAACCTCAGGAATAGAGCAATGGACTTGGACGCTGACAAGACCAGACAACACAGCCATAATCAGAACAGGAGGAAGCCAGGGAAGCGACACCATAACATTCTCAGGAGACGATGACAACGCAGCAGGAACCTATACCGTAGAATGCAAAGTAGAAGACTACGCAGGACACACAAACACCAACACCAAAACCTTCACCACCTATTACTCCACAACCACAGGCGGAGGAGGCGGAGGAGGCGGTAGTGGAAGAGTTAGTGTGACGTTTGACATAGACTTCTCAACAAGCGACGAAGCCACTTTGAATGTTCCGCAAGGTACAATCAAGACATTCACCTTTGACGGCAGCACAGAACACTCGATAACCTTCAAGGAGGTTACAGCTACTTCGGTGACGTTGGAGATTTCCTCAACACCCATAACAGTTACCCTAGTTATCGGCGAAGCCAAGAACGTTGACATCAACGCTGACGGCGTAAACGACCTGGCAGTTAAGCTTAACAGAATAACCAGCGGTAAGGCAGACGTTACGATAACAAAGGTTAAAGAAGGCGCTGACCTCGTAATTGAGCAGGAAACAACACCACCACCAGAAAAAGAAACGCCAACAGAAGAAACACCACCACCAGAAACACCAGAAGAAGAAACAACACCAGAAGCTCCTAGTAGGGCGTGGCTGTGGATACTAATAATAGTAATACTCGCAACAGCAGCAACTGGTTACTGGTACACACAAAAGAAAAAACAATCCTAATCTTTCCTTTAGGCTTAAAATCCTTGTGCTTATGATATCAGTGGTAATGCCTGCCTACTGATTCTTATTATCTTTTATGTATGTTTTATTCTTTTCTGATGACCCTTACTATACCCCCAAAGTCCCTTTTACGCAACAATGCACTTTGAAACTGACCTTGCACTTAGTAAGTCATACCTGAAAATTCTTCAGATAACCCGTAAGATTTTGGATGGACTGGCAAATCATTAAATACATCAAAAATATAAACAAAGAGAAATATAATCCAAAATGAATTCAATAAAAATTAATGAAAATACTTTAAGAAAATTTCATATTTGGGACTTACCTCCCTTCGTTAGAGTTTCTTTGAGGGAAGATATAAGGAATGGGTTATTTAACAATATACTTAAGCATGCTAAAACAGCTAAAGAATTATCAAAATTAATCCAAAAAGAAACTAATATAAAGATTAGTTATGACACTATTAGATATTATAAAACTGGGAAATACACAATTCCGGTGTGGTTCTTAAATGGTGTTAATAAATTATTTTTTGATAGGGACTATTATCTTAAAATAGAAAAAGAAGTTGTTGCTTTTAGGGGTCCAAGGGGAGATATTATTTACAACCCTAAATTTCCTTGGAAAGAAGATGAAAGAATTGTAAGAATCATATTCAGGTTGATAGGTGATGGACATGCAGGAGGGGCAGTTTCAAAAGGAAGGGTTCCTATGTATTCTAATACTTGTAAAGAATTAATTAATCAATTTATTAGCGATTTAAATTTCTTTGGGAAAGTCAAAGTAAGAAAATACCAAAGGGATTATGGGAAAATGTGTATGTGTATAGAATTTCCAAAAGTAATAGGTCATATAGTAAAGCACTTTTATAACATTAATTTTATGGGGAAATATGCAAGACTGTCTACTGAAGTCTATTTACTACCTAAATATCTTGCGATAGAAGGGATTAAAGTTTTCGGAGATGATGAAGGTAGTATGAAAGGGACCGAGATTCACTTTTATTCAGCAAATAAAGATTTGTTACAAGACTTTGTAGAACTATTTAATATGAAGTTGCCTGAATTTACCACTATTAGTAATGTAAGAATAAGTGTAATTAAAAATGATAAGAAATACTATTATATTGCCATTCGAGCAAATGATTTAAAAAAGTACTATACCCTAATTGGATTTTATCACCTCTTAAAACAAAGAAAACTAATCCATCAAATTAAATGTAAAACTAAAATTAAAAATAATAGATGGAACTATAAAACTAAGGAACTAATATTAAAATCTTTAATAAATAAACCAAAAACATCATACCAGATTTCAGAGGATGTTTTAGTAAATCATCGTACTGTAAATAAACACATAAATGGCTATTCAGACAAACGAAGAAATTTTAAAGGACTAAGAGACTTGTGTTTAGTTAAACCAATTAATTCTTCTGAAGGAATCTTGTGGAAAATAACAGAAAAAGGTAAAACTTATAAGTTTTATTCAAATTCTTTACAAAGAAGGTAATATGGAAACAGAGTTATTATATTTCAATGATAGTTACTTACGTGAGTTTGAAGCTACAGTGTTGGAAGTAAATAACAATAAATATATAATATTAGATAAGACAGCTTTCTACTATGGTACAGGTGGTCAACCATATGACACAGGCAGTATGATAAAAGAAGGAGAAGAGTACAAAGTTGTTTTTGTTGGAAAGTTTGACGGCAAAGTGAGCCACGGAGTAGACAGGCCAGGACTAAAAGCAGGGGACAAAGTAAAATGCGTTATCGACTGGCAAAGAAGATACACCTTGATGAAATACCACACAGCAGCGCACATACTATCAAAAATAATATTCACAGAAGCAGGAGCAGTAACCTCAGGAAACCAATTAGGGATTGACGGATCGAGGATTGACTTCACCCTGGAAAAATTCGATAAAGAGAAAGTGCAAGGATGGATAGATGAAACAAATGAGATAATAGAAAAGAAACTACCAGTAAAGATAGAACAGATGCCGAGGGAAGAGGCATTAAAGATTCCCGACTTCATAAGAACAAAAGCGAACCTACTGCAGGACATACCAGTATTAAGAATAGTGAACATAGAAGGATTCGACATGCAGGCGTGCGGAGGAACACACGTAAAAAACCTAGGAGAAATAGGCCAAATAGAATTAGTCAAGACAGAAAACAAAGGAAAAGACAACAGAAGAATATATTTCAAATTAAAGAATTAAAGAGAAAATATAAAAAGAAAGATTGTATGGAAAAATACACAGGGGGTGGAAATTTGGGAAATACAGAACAAAACCTGAAAGAAGCTTTTGCAGGAGAATCACAGGCAAACAGAAAGTACCTAGCATTCGCTAAGAAAGCAGACGAGGAAGGCTACCCACAAATAGCAAAACTATTCAGGGCAGCTGCAGAAGGGGAAACCATGCATGCGATGAACCACTTTAACACGATGCATGGAGTTAAAAGCACGCAAGAAAACTTGCAAGAAGCGATAAACGGCGAACACTACGAATACACAAAGATGTACCCAGAATTCATAAAAAAGGCAGAGGAAGAAAAGAACAAAGATGCCGTTGAAACCTTTGAAGAAGCGGACAAGGTAGAAAAAATACATCACGCAGCATACTCAAAAGCCTTAGAAAGCGTGAAAAAGGGAGAGGATTTGGAAGGAATGGACTACTGGGTCTGCGGACACTGCGGAAACCTCTTCATAGGGAAACCACCGGAAATATGTCCAATATGCCAACACACAAAAGAAGAATTCATGAAAATAGAATGAAGAAAGAAAAAAAGAAAAAAGATCCTTATGATGAGGTAGTAGGAGAACTTCTAAAATACGAGGAAGGAACACCGCCAAAAGACCCGAAATACGAATACGGTGATAGCTGTTGATTAACAAACTGATGTTCGGAAGCGCTGGGATACCACTAAGCACACAGCCCAGAAACACCTTAGAGGGAATAAAACAAGTAAGAAAACTGGGCTTAGACTGCATGGAACTGGAATTCGTCAGACAGGTGAACATAGCAAAAGACAAAACACCTGAAGTAAGAAAAACAGCAGAACAAAATAGTGTTATGTTAACGTGCCACGGACAGTACTACATAAACTTGAATTCTTTAGACCATAAAAAAAGAAAAGAAAGCGAAGAAAGGGTGCTAAATGCGGCGAGAATAGCATACCTGTGCGGAGCAAAATCAGTAACGTTCCACGCGGCATACCTTGGTGGAATGGAAAGAGAAAAAGTTTACGAGATAGTGAAAGAATCGCTACAAAAAATATGCAAAACTCTGAAAGAAGAAGGGAACAAGATAGACGTAAGGCCTGAATTGACAGGGAAGACATCACAATTTGGGGATATAAACGAGCTCGTAAAGATCAGCCAGGAAATAGAACAGGTATGGCCATGCATAGATTTTGCGCACTACCACGCAAGATTCAACGGCAAATACAATACCTACAAAGAATTCTCAGAAGTTTTTGAAAAACTGGAAAAGGGGCTGGGAAAAGAGATGCTGAAAAACATGCACATACACATGTCAGGGATAAAGTACAGCGCAAAAGGGGAGCTAAGCCATTTAGAATTGAAGGATTCAGACATGAACTATAAGGATTTGATGAAAGTTTTCAAGGACTACAAAATAGCAGGTTACGTTATTTCTGAAAGCCCAAACATAGAAAAAGATGCATTGCTGATGAAAGAAACTTATGAAGAGCTATGATTTTGCCATCATTAACAATTCATTTAACGCTTCGGGAAGCTTATCAACACCATCTGCAACCCTGAAATGACCCATCTTATGCTTTATTACCACTTTTGCACCTAACTTTTCTTTGAATATTTTCGCATCAGACACAGGAACAAAAATATCGTCATCAGAAAGAATAGCAACAAAATTCTTTGTATGTTTTTTTACTTTTTGAAAATCGATAGGATTTTCAAGCCAGGGCTTAGCTGTTTCTTCCTCTTCCTCTGTTTCTAAACCTGTAAGGTTAAACCAACCAGCAACGAAAACAGCGCCGCCAACCTTAACATCGGAAGGCAGCGATTCTAAGTATCTTAAAATTGTTTGACAACCTATGCTGTGGCCAACAAAAAACGTTTCTGCATCAGGCTTACCAACTTTCTTCTTTAGATGAGAAACCCACGCGCTAATCTCTGGCTCATCGGTATTAGGCATCTGAGGAACTTCAACACGGAATCCTTTCTTTTCCAATTCTTTATTCAACCAGGGGTACCACTCATCTTCTGAGTGAGCTTCCCAACCGTGAACTATGAAAACTTTTTTTACCATTGTATTACCAACTACCTTCAATCTTATAAATTTTGTCAAAGCCAATTAACGACAACATCATCGGTCCTTTCATAAGGTCTTATATCAGCTTTCTCTGGTTTAATGGCATTTTTTT
>JBDRNX010000033.1:0-10230 GCA_043810595.1 archaeon | reverse complement strand
GGCAGTAAACTACGGAAACGTGCCAGAAAAAAGGCTAAGAGAGATACTGCAAAGACCCGAAGCAAAACTTGAGTTCAGAGTACAAACACAAAAAGAAATAGACGGGAAGAGACAAGAGCTAGCAACAATAAAAGACGGACTGTACAAAATAGTAAAGCTAAGAGAGATAATACCACAGCTGAGAAAAGCACTCAGAACAGGAGAGATAAGAGAGGAACAACAGAAACTGAGAGAAAAACTCAGAGAATTTGAAAGCAGACTTGGGGACAAGGAAAAAACAATACTACAATACCTCAGAAGCCCAAAGAAGGTATGCAACGACACAAAACACTATGAGAGGCTGGAAAGAATACTGTCAAAGGCCTACTTGGAAAATCAAAGGAATAGACTTGAAAAAGACCCGGAAATAGGGCAGAGACTAATCCACAGCATACCAATCGACAACATAGACCCTGACCCAGGAAACCCGAGGGGCGAATACGAAGAGAACGAGATGGAAAACCTCACAGATTCCATCAGAGAAGTAGGTTTGCTTAACCCAATACTAGTCGAGAAGGCAGATGGAAGATACAAAATAGTTGTCGGGCACAGAAGAATAGAAGCGGTAAGAAGGGCAGGACAAAAAAACATAGGCTGCTTCGTCGTTGAAGAACTGCCAAAACACCTTAGGTTGTACCTACAAGTGGTTGAGGACAGCCAGGAAGCATTCACAAACGATGAGAGAGCAAACTCATGGAACCAGCTATACGATTTGATGAGCAAGGAACTCAAGAAAGAAACAGTACTGACAATACTGGAATTCAGCAGAAGAGTAGGGAAGAATGCAAAAACAGTCGGGACAGCAATAAGATACGAGAAAATGCTATCAGAAGACGTAAAGAGAATGGTGGAAGAAGGACTGCTGCCATACTCAACAGCAATACCCCTGACAACAATGGTAAACCTGAACAAAGATGACAGAGAGGAAGTAGAGAGAATGAAAACGATACAGTATGAACTTGCTATCAATGCAATACTGGGAAACTACACAAAAGAAAGAATGGCAGATGCGGTAAAGAAAGAACTATCACAAAAAAACCAAATGGACCTATTCCCAAAAGCCAAGGGAGGACTTGAGGGAATAGTAGGAAGATTAAAAGAACAAGCATACTGGCAGATGAAATCACTCAACCTGCTATTTCCACACTTACAGACTGATGAAGGCACACTCAAAAGAATATGTTCTTTAGAGAGAACGCTGAGAATTATTTAAGCTGCCCCTGAATATTCTTCAACTCTTTTAACTTAACAACCCTCTCCTTACCAAAAATACTACACTTAATTATAGGAATCTGCCAGCCAACAGCCAAGTGGGAAAGCCACATATCCATGGTCTCGCCAGAACGATGAGAAATCACGGGAGTGATATCATTCGCCTTGGCAAAATCAACGACTTCCTTAGCCTTGACAAGGGAACCAACCTGATTAGGCTTAACGATAACAGCGCTAATCTTGCCAGCAGCCTTCCTCAGCCTCTCGATGTTGGTACAAACCAAATCATCACCGCAAACAAAAAGCTTATCGTGGATGAGAAAACTCTTGAAACCCTCAAAATCGTCCTCATGAACAGGATCCTCAACGTAACGCAAATTAAACTCCTTAATCAGATCAGAAAGAAAACCTATGTGCTCTGTCCTAGAAAGCTTCCTAACCTTAGTGTTTTTCGAATAAAACTTGTAGTTATAAACCACACCCTGCCACATCTGCGAAGCAGCAACATCCAAACCAAGGTCGACCTTAACACCAATCTCATCATAAGCAAAGTCAGAAGCGTCCCTCAGAATCTGCAGGATAGAACCAGCATCAAGATAAGGAGCCCAAGCACCCTCATCAGTCTTCAACTTAGTACCGATCTTCTTCCCGACGTAGTTGTAGATGTAGTTGTTAGCAAAAACAGCATCGTGCAAAACCTTGGCACGAGGCAACAACAAAAATTCCTGGAAATCGGAAGCAGAAAACTTAGTGTGAGCACCTCCACCAACACAATTAGTCAAAGGAATGGGCAAGTAAACAGCCCTCGGATTCAAGAACTGCCAAACCTTATTATCAGACATCGCACGGAGAATCGCCACTTGCAAAGCAACAACCGAATTACCACCAACATTAGGAAGGATAGACTCGACTTGAGAAAGGTCCTCAAACTTCTCAAAATTCATACCGTTAAAACCATCAAACTTATTCAGGAAATCAACAGCAACAGGGGCACCACCAACAGGAAAAGCAGCAACCTCATTCTTACCCGTAGAGGCACCAGAAGGACAGGAAGCAGAATATTTCTTGTTAACAGAGACCTCAATTGTGGGGTTGCCGCGGGAATCTTTAATCTCCCTAGCCACCAACTTTTTCAACTTCATATATAAAAGTAGAGGATATCGAATATAAAAACTTTTTTATAAAAACTTCCTAAGCTCCTTGGTCTTCTCCAAGGCAAGATCAACCATCTTCGTAACGTCAGCAGCGTTAAGAGGTTTGGGACCACCCTTCTGCATCGCACAAATATTACCATCTTCGAGAGAAGCCACAGTAAGCCTAGCATCCATAGCATCCTCCTCCTCAGTCACAGGGTCAACAAGCAACTTGCCGTTAACCTTTATGACAGTACAGGCAACCGGAAGATTACTCAAAGGCAACTTCTTATCGGTACGCTCATCATAAACAATCCTGTCAAGCTTCTCATCATACTTGGGAAAGCGAGCATCCTTCACAGCTGCAAAAGCAGCCAAGGCCGCAGCGTCAAACAAGTTACCGGCATCGTTCAATGGGTAGACGTCAATAAAGATAAGCCAAACCTTCTCCCCCTCCTTAATGCACAACTTCTTAAAATCAAGAGCCTTAGACTCACGAATGCCCCTATCGACAACCCTTGCGAGCTCGATAGACCGAGCATTGGGAGGACCTGACTCAAACTCAGGAGAAGACAAAGGCAACAACTCAGCGTTAACAATTATAGTGCCCTGATCAGGCTTATCAGGGAAAGGATCTCCGACCTCAAACTTGACACCCGCAACAACAACGGTCTCGCCAATAGTTACCTTAGCAGAACCCTCAGCCGACTTGGATGAAATACCATACTCTATGGTTATATCCCTGTACTTATCCAACAGCCTACCATCAACTCTCATATCCTTCTCGATTAAAGCCGTAATGTATTTTTTATTAGATTCTTCTACCATTTTAAACCCCATACTTAGCCTTCAAGGCCTTCTTCTGAACTTCATAGATTTGCGAAGTGGCTTTCCCAGCCATCTCCAAAACCTTCTTCAAATCATCCTTTGAAACGTTACCGTCAAGCTGCAACAAAGTAATATCCCCTGTCCTCGGAGTCATCGCAACAGGAATGTCAGTAGCGCCTTCCTCAAAGTCTTCTTCCTCCTTGTTCAAGTCAACAACGAGCTTATCGCCAACCTTACCAACAGAAACAGATGCAACCAAGTCCTTCATCATCAAGCCAGCATCAGCAAGAGCCATAGCAGCAGCAGTAATCCCAGCACACCTGGTTCCAGCGTCGGTCTGTATGAGCTCGATGAAAACATCCACCACTGTATTGGGATAGGAGCTCAAATCAAGAACAGGCAAAAGCGCATTCGCCGTAACAAGAGAAATCTCCTTACTCCTCCTAGAAGGACCAGGCCTGACCCTGTCACCTGAGCCTGAAAAACTCATCATGTTATAATTACAACGCAAAATACCCCGTTGCGGGTCCCTCATAAAAGTCGGGTGCAAAGCACGAGGCCCGTAAACAGCAGCGTAAGCAACGGTCTTACCGATTTTAAACATCGCAGAACCATCCGCACGCTTAATAACTCCGACCTTGGCCTCCATAGGCCTTGTCTCGTCCCACTTCCTACCGTCAAATCTCTTTTCGTATACCATCTTACTTCAACTCCTCAGCCAACATCTTAGAAACGTCATCAGTCAAACCGTTCTTGTGAGCGTTCTCATCTATGTACTCGATAACTTTTGTTGTAATCATCTCTTTTTTAGGATCGTCAGACTGAATCCAAACCCAACCGTTTTGGCCGACGGTAATCTTACAACCAGTTTTCTCTTTAATCAAGTTGATCATGCTAGCCTGCTTACCAATGATCCGAGGGACCTTAGAAGGCGTGACAAAAACAAGCTTACCCCCCTTCAACTTATGCAAACCAGGACCCTTCATGCTCAAATCAACCGCGTTAGACCTAGTAACGTTAACTATATTAGCAGCAACTATGTCCCCAAAGTCAAAGTACTTGCTTAAGTCAGCCCCCCTCTCAATGAATTCAGAGGTAGCATCCTTCAAAGAAACCATGGCTTCGTAAGCATAGCCTATATCAACAGCCCAGTTGGAAAAACTCATGTTCATAACCTTACCTATAACCATATCGCCTGCTTTCGGCATGTAACGACCGCTCAAAGGAATCAACTTGATCACACGACCGGAAATGTTAACTATGCCGAGCTGTGCAGCAATGATCTTATCGCCATCACGATAAGTGCCGGTAGAAGGAATGTAATCCATGCCAACGGCAAGCTCCTCACCAGGAACCACTATATCCTTGTCATTAACCTTAATCTCTTTCATTTTAACCTCGCTTATTCACTATCTTAATATCGACCTCACCATGAGTCAACTTATTTAAAGCATCCTCAAACTCCTCACTCAAACCAGCAGGAAGCTCAACCAAACACACCAAAGAGCCGTCATTCTGCCACTCATCACGCAGAATCTTACCGTAATCCTTCAATATGTGGTAAGACTGAGAAGTATACTTAGCAGGAATCTTCACAGCCAACTCTCGTATTTCAAACTTGATAGGCAGGATAGGCCTAAGCTCCTCAACAATCTCATGAAGCTGCTCCTCAGCCTTCTTGAACTCATCAATCCTCACCTTGGCCTGCTCCATAGCAAGCTCAATTCTCTGAGGAGGATGAGGCAAACCAGTTTTCGAATCAATCGCGTTACGATGAATCATATTAACAATCTTCTTCCTCAATTCTTCGCGCATCTTATTACGATGCTCCTGAGTCAGCTGAATCTCACCGTGCTTAATTATCTGCTCAGAAACCTGCCGGTAATCAGCAGTCTTGAAAGCAGCCAAGAGATCAGCCTCCTTAGCATGCTCACCCTTCTTTACGTCGCTGAAAACAGAATTCGTAACCAGAGTTTCGTCAAGGGAAGCCTTCCCCTCCCTGAACTCCAAAGCCTTATCGCAATCTACGAGAATCTCAAAATTCAGGTTCCTCACCTTATACCTTGCGATAACAGCTTCATCAACACTAACCATATTAAGCTCCCAACTTCGCCAACTTATTCCTATCTATCTTGGTATACATCTTGTCTTGGGTGGTGATGTAAGCACCATCGATACGCTCGATGCTGAAATCCTTGCCAAGCACCTTCTTCAAGGCCTTGACGGCAAGCTTCAAACCATCATCGACGCTCATGGTCTCCTTGTAATCCTTGTTAAGTATCTCCTTAATCTCATTCTCCGCCTCACCTATAGCAGTTGCCTTGAACTCAAAGAATATCCCTGTGGGGTCCGTCAAAAACAACGACGGCTCATCATCAACGCCGGCAAACAAGATAGAGACACCAAAAGGACGAGCACCGCCGTACTGAGTGAAGAGCTGCTTGATATCAGCAATCTCCTTAACAAGCTCAATAATGTCAATAGGCTCATCGTTACCTACCTTGTACTGCTGAGCGATAAGCTGAGCACGCTCAATAAGAATCCTGCCGTCCATAACGTAACCAGATGAAGTAGCTGCAATGTGATCATCAACCTGGAAAACCTTTTCTACGGATTTAGCAACAATCAACTTCTCAGTCATCCTTCTGTCAGCAACAAGCAAAACGCCATCGCGACAAACCACTCCCACAGCTGTAGTACCCTGTTTAACAGCCTTCTTTGCATATTCAACCTGCAACAAACGACCGTCAGGACTAAACATAGTGCTGGTACGGTCATAACCCATCATCTGATGTTGCATCTGTTCCATAAATCCTCAACCTCCTTTATGAATATTTACCCCTAGCTTTTCTCAAAATACCCGAAGCGCCTACACTGCGGACTACAACGGGCTCATTATCAATCCTACTTATCAGAGCCAAAGCGGCCCTGACGTCATCAACATGCTTGTTATTCACTTTCATCACGCCTCTGTTGCGTTTCCAATCCTCAAGTACAATCACACCCGCCCTAGCAAGGCCTAATTCTCCAAGGAACTGAAGCAAAGCAGCATTAACAGCCTTTTTCACCTCATCAAAACTCAAGGTGTGCTTAGCAATCACCTCAAACACAAGGTAACGCTTCTTTTCCCTCAGGCTTGGCAAAACAGGTTTGATTTTATTCACCCAAAATCAGAGAAAAATCTCTTCTTCTCCTTCTCTCGACCAACAAACTATAAAATTACGGCATTTATAAATTTTTTCCTTTATTATCAAAACGCTTCAATTTTTTATTCAACAAGAAATTCTTGTACATAATATAGACAAAAATAACCGCAAGCATCAAAGCAAGAGGCCCGAAAAGATATATTTTGCTAATAGAATAGTCATAAAACCTCCTAGGCTGCTGATAAGTCTTAGGAGTTTCAGCAACAGTAGGGCTAGACAGCTCCTCAGTCTCATTCTGCTCAGAAACAACATAACTAGTAAGCTCAGCAACACACACCCTAGAGGTAATAGGCTTCTTATTAGCAGTTGCACAGTTATTCATGTCAACACAATTCCTCTTCTGATTGTTGTTAACGCAGTCAGACCAGGGGGAACAACTCCACATTTCATCACAAACAACGCTGCTGCCACCACCGCTGCTGCCACTGCTGCTGCCCCCCCCACCAGGAGGATTAGACTGAACTACATAACTAACAGTCAAAGAGTAAGTAGAGGAGCTGTTAAGATTGCCAGCAAAGTCAGAACAGGAAACGCTCCAATTATAAACACCGTTAGACAAAGAATGCGTGAAGGAGTTCTGACCCAAAACAGCAGAATCGTTAGTCAAAACAACAGCATCATTAACAACCAAGCTGCAATTATCAACCTCCGAATCTGTCACGTTAAAAACAAAAGCGATGGTGCTTGAAGGAGTCCAAGAAGCCCCGTCAGAGGGAGAAACCAAGGAAACCAAGGGATAAGTCAAGTCAACTGAGAAGGCAACAGAGGAGAAATTCTCCAAACCATCGGAGTTGTTAGCAAAAACATACAAAAGATAAGAAGACTCGCTAAGGCTTAGAGTGGTGTTGGAGCAAGAGGGCAAGGAAGTGTTACCTGAGCCCAAGTCGTACCAACAACTATCAACATTCAAAACAGAAAAATTCAAGTCAACAGAACCTGAGGAGTAGGACAGATTCCCAGGGTTCGTTATGAAAATGCTCGGAGAGGAATCAACAACAAAAAAGAAAACATCACTCTCAGCGTTAAACGTGCCCTCAAAACAGTGTACAGACCAGTTGTAAGAACCGTCAGAAAGGTTAACCTCAAAATAGGAATCTGTACCAGACATATCAGCACTCTGATTGAAGATATCGTCGAGGAAGAGGGAACAATTACTGGAATTGTAAGCCTCATCAACAGAAAAGTTAAGGAAAACACTCATCAAGTTGAAAGCAGAATTATTCAAAGTTAAGAGATTTATGAAAGGGGTAACCGCACCGGAAACAACAAGAGCAAAAGGCTGAGGACCGTTAGGAACGTTAAAAGCAGAAACGTTAACAAGATAAGAACTCAAACTGACATTCGAGATGTTAACCTGCTCAACGTTATTAATATCATCAACCTCATCATCAAAAGGTCCAATAACGTCATTACCGTTGAAAACAGAACCTTCAGCAGCAGTAACAACAAGATTCAAATCATTAACGAGAACCTTAGCAGCAGCAGGGTCACCTGGGTAGTCAGTCCAGACAAGAGTAACCTTCAAAGGAGAGGACTCGTTGTAAACAGTAAAGTTATAAGAAATTGATTCGCCAGTAGACAAACCAGAAGAATAATCGGTATAATTCAAAACCCTAGGCTTAGCAGGATACAAGGACTCGGAAAGATTAATGCGACCCCAACCAGTCTCGTTACTCGGAATGCCATAACCTATGTCCATAGCGCCGTTAATAAGAGTGACCTTCACAAGAGCAGCAGATGGGTTAACGTTGAGATTGAGATAATGCTCACGAACCAACGCAGCAGCACCCGCAGCAATTGGAGTAGCCATTGAAGTGCCAGAACAATAAGAATAATTACCGTTACTCTCGTAAGCAGAAGTACAACTAGTAATACCCAAAGTAGACTTAACAGAAACAACCTGGGTTCCTGGAACAACGAGATCAGGCTTAACCCTGCCGTCATCAGTAGGACCGCGGGAACTGAAAGAAGCAACCTCATCAATATTATCAGAACTAGAACCTTTACTAGGTCTGTAATTCTCAGTAGCACCTACACTCAAACAATTCTTAGCAGTAGAGGGAAACTCAACCGTGTTAGTAGAAGAACCCATGTTGCCAGCAGCAAAAACAACAAGAAAATCAGTATAATTCCACATGAAATCATCAACAGTCTGGGAATCAGTAGCATAATTACCCAAACTACTCTCACTACCCCAACTATTACTGTGGATTCTTGAACCGTTCTCATAAGCCTGAATAAAGAGGTCACTCAAATTAGTAGGAGGATGAACAAACCCAGAGCCAGCGTTATCACCAATAGCCTGAACAACTATGTCTGCGTTATAAGCGATACCCTTAAACTGACCGTCGGAATAATTACCAGAACCGGCAAGAGAGCCAGCGGTGTGGGTGCCGTGACCGCAAACATCATCAGAAGAAACACCATACCAATTGAAAATAACAACCTTACCCTTAAAATCCAAACTCATGTTATCATCAAAACCAGTATCTACACCAGAGTCCGAGATAGCAACACTCTGATTCAAGCCGGACAAGCCATGAGCATCCCAGGTGTAATTAGCAGAAATTATGTCTGCTGCGACATCGTTAACTAGAACGTAACGAGGTACCTCTTCAACCCAGGAAACAGCATCGATTTCAGAAATTGAATAAAGCTGGGAGTACCTAGCAGAAACCTTCAACTTATTTTCTGAAACCAATAAAACATCAACACCAAGTTTGGAAAAATCTGATTTTAAAACCTCAAAATCTACACCTTCATGCAACAAAACATAAAAATCGGACTTCTGATACGAGGAAACATGCTTAGAAAGAGAAGAATCAAATTTAGTTCCAGGCTTATAGGGCGTGAGCGAAGAAACAAAACCCAGCCTCCTAATATCGTCTTTAATAGAAGGATCAAAAGTAACCACAAAAGAATAATCAGGGACGTAAGAAGAGAAAACAACACCCAAATCAGATAGGTGAGCCTTCCATTGAGGCATAACAGGACCAGAAAACTCAAGCAGATAATAATCATCCTTAGCGAAACAAACCATCGAATACAGCAAAACAATAAAAAATACTAAAACCACCCTCTTTTTCATCGGCAAAAAAGAAGGGAAAAGTGTATATAAAACTTTCTTACAACTCCCTCACACCTTCGGAAACAAGAGACTGAGAAAGATGCTTAACCCTAATAATGTCCTCAACAAAAGACAAAGACCTATTCGCCTCAGCAGGAGTCATACCTATCAGAAGAGCAAAAGAAATAAGATCCTTGGGAGGCCTCATCTCCAAGTTATCAAAAGCAAAACTACCAAGAACCATCGGGACTTTGAACTTACGACACAAAGCAACGTTCTGCATCATCCTACCCAGAATCAAGGCACGCTCAAAGCTGCGAGCATTCAAAACATCAGAAAAAGAAAAACCCACTGCAACGTTGTTCTTCTTAGCAAGCTTACAAAGAACATCATTCAAACCGGAATTACGCGAATGCAAATAATCCCTAACAACACCAGAATGAGGGCTAAGCAGAATATCAACCCTTCCATTAGACAAAGCATCACGATTAAGATGAGAACCCATAACAACAACAAGACCAAACTCCCTGTTCACCTTCTTCCTCAAATCCTTAGCGTTATTAGCAACAATCAGGTTGGCATGATAAACCCTAGAAAAACCTACATCAGCAAAATCCTTACAAAAAACAATGTCTGAAAACATAACACCAAAATAAGGGAAAAGTATTTATAAGATTAACTGAAATAGCAACAGGATGGAAGAATTTCTTTTCCCGCACGAAAAAATAAGAGAGGTGCAAGAGGA
>JBDRNX010000032.1:0-104973 GCA_043810595.1 archaeon | reverse complement strand
ATTAGCCTGCAAAAAACAAATCACAGATAGGTTTTTAAACAAAAAACAAAGCAGTAGTATGCATATGGGCGCGTAGCTCAGCCTGGTAGAGCATCGCCTCGGCATGGCGGGGGTCTCGTGTTCGAATCACGACGCGTCCATATTCTTGGGCCGGTGGTCTAATCTGGCTATGACATCGCCTTCGCAAGGCGGGAATTCCGAGTTCAAATCTCGGCCGGTCCATAAATAACTTTAAATACAAATAGGGTTTTTGAACTGAACATGAAGAAAGCAGTAATATTCGACTTTTGGGGGACCATAGTGGAGATAGGGGTACATCCGTCTCCGATAAGGCAGATAAAAAGCATGCTCAACCTGGACATACCCTTCTCAAGCTACATAATAAAGTTCGAAGAGGTATTCATGAAAAAATCATACAGCAACTTATTTGAAGCGTTCACAGAGGTTTGCAAAGCATTCTACGTGGAGCCAAAAAAAGAACTGCTGGAAGAGCTTGTGGGATTGTGGAACAAAAACAAGCTACTGGCAAAACCCTTCCCAGAAACAATGGAAGTGCTTGATCAACTCAAAGAATCTGGGTACAAACTGATACTGCTATCAAACTCCGACTGCTTCTCGATAGAGGAGATAATGGAAAAGTACGACCTGAACAAATATTTTGATACGGTAATACTCTCATACCAGGTCCACATGCTGAAAAGCAATCCGAGAATATTCCACAACTTGCTCAACGACATGAAGATAGGCCAAGAAGAGGCAGTCATGGTTGGAGACAGCATAGAAAGCGACATAATAGGGGCGAAGAAAGCAGGAATCGATGCTATGCTAGTCGACAGGACAGGAACCAGAGATTTCAAACCAAAGATCACAGATTTAAAAGAACTAAAGGAGTTTCTAGAAAATGAATGAATGCATATTCTGCAAGATAGTAAAAGGGGAAATACCCTGCCACAAGGTTTACGAGGACAAAGACTTTTTCGCATTCCTGGACATAAGGCCGTTAAACCCGGGACACACCTTGGTGATACCAAAACAACACTACAGGTGGGTATGGGACGTGCCGAACATAGGAAAGTATTATGAGGTAGTGCAAAAAATAGCCAAGGGAATAAAGGAAGAATTCAAAACAGACTACGTAGTCTCGATGGTTTTCGGAGAAGAGGTACAACATGCGCACGTATGGCTTGTGCCAAGATTCCAAGGGGACGGACATGGGGGAGCAATAAACCTCCTGATGGCAAAGCAAGTAACGAAGGAACAGATGGAAGACATAGCAAAGAGACTCAACAGCAGAATAAAGTAAGAAAGCAACCTTTAAAAAGAATAATTTCTCGTTCTCTCTATATAAGCCCCAGTAGCTCAGCCTGGTTAGAGCACCGGTTTCATAAGCCGGTTGTCGGGTGTTCAAATCACCCCTGGGGCATCCTAAAATGAAAAGCATACAAGTCACAGCAAACGAAGAAGTGGAAAACACATACGAAATAGAAGATGGTGAACTCACAACAATGAAGATGTGGGAATACTACAAAAAACTAGGCAGCAGGGACTGGCTACTGGTAAACGAATGTCCTTTCTCAAGAGAAGAAAACAGAACAGAAAAAATGAACATAGCTTTAAGCAAGGAAGACCTATGTACAATCCTTGAGGAAACCCCCCTCCCAAAAAAATATGAACTATACCAAGAACTCAAAGCGAGACTCTACCAATTCATAGAACAGGGCATGCCATTCCAAGTTGAAGACACCTTGAGGGGAATGAAAGAATTCAAGGAAAAATACCTAATGCCAAAAAACGAGCCCAGTATGGGACCTTATTATAAAAAATAAAAAGAAATAAAATTATTTCTTAACAAGCGTTAGCTCAATAGTGCTAACCCTAACGTGACGTCCTTCCTTATTCTCAAACTCCTCACTGTCAACCTTGATATCCTTCAACTCAATCTGGTTCTCCAAGAATCTCTTCCTAACAACCTCTGTAACGTCTATTGCCCTAGAAATAAACTTACCACGGGCCTTAATCACTACTTCATTCGCGTTTTGTGTCGTAAACTGCATCACAACCCCTGTCACGTAGTTCATGAAGGGCTTGCCCCCAATAAACACAGAGTGCTCTTCATCTCTCCTCACTGTCATTTTAACCTCCTACTTCAGCAAAACTTCATCTTTCTGCTTTTTAACAAGCCTAGTAATGTAGCCAGCTATAACATTCCTAAGCTTCTTAGAGGGGATCTCTGCAACGTCCTCTACTAACTTCTTGTTCTCTTCAAAGTTGTCCTTGAATTTCTCTGGATACTTAGCTATTAAAGAGTTCACTGTACGCTTAATAAGTCTCGTTTTTATACGCCCCATAGGTTAAGGATAGGTTCAGAAAAGCTATATAAAGATTGCGTTTTAAGGCCTCAGGAAAGGCTTAAGCTCATCAACAGAAGTGATGTAATGCAGATGTTTAAGCTCTTCCTCAAGCTCCTTAGGCAGGGGCTGGGATATGGTGTTCTTGAAAACAACAAGCTTGGTGTCAGAACCCCTATACTTGTAATGATACTTGAGCATAGCAATGTCACAAATCACGCCAGCAGACAAGCCGATGCAAACAGCTACTTCACTCCAAGAAGCAATCCTACCGTTCAAATCGTACCAATCACCTATGTTTATGTCTTCGTCAGAAATGTGCCTGTACTCCGCTATGTGACTCAAGCCAAAGTCAACATCATCAAAAGGAACCGCCCCTATAACCTTCTTACCCCCATACTTCTTGTAAGCCTTAGCAACCTCATAAGGGATACCGCGAGCAGGAACCAAAACAATTTCAACACCGCTTTCAGCAAGAAGTTTGCCAACCTTGTCAACTAAGTCAGAAGCCTCTGACTCGGACATGCCAGCAAAGCGATGAATCTTGGTAACATCGCCACAGCCAATTACAGTGACCCTCATAGCCTTTTTGTAAAAGAACAAAATATTTATGGATTTCTATTCCAAAACCCAAATCTCACGCTCAATCTTACCAGTCAAGTAAAGAACAGGAAGCTTAACCTCAGAAAAATTAACAGGTCTGAAACCAGAATCCTTAGCAATCTTCTCAAACTGAAGCTGGATAAGATCATTAGCCCTAGTCCTAAACCTGGGGACAACGATAGCAACCTTTCCTTTCACAATCTTCCTCAAATCCTTCAACATATCAGAATAAAGTGGCTCTAAATCACCAACTATGGCAAGAGCATCATCTTTAGTAGGAAGCTTTTTTAGATAAGGACCCAAGTAAGGCTCCGTTGCAACAGAATCAACACTCGTGATAATCTTGCTGGCATTCCTCGCATCGTTATTGAAAACACGCCACTTAGCGTTGAACTTGTAATTATTCTGCAACCAGATGAGATTCTTCTTGCAAGCAGCAACAGCTTTTGAATCAGAATCAATACCAAAAACATCAATGTTCATTAGAAGAGCTTCCTGCAAGATCGTACCATACCCACAGAAAGGATCGAGCAAAGTATGCTTAGACTGACTCAGGTTAATCAAAATTTTGGCAAGCCTAATGGAAATAGTCCTCAGGTAATCATTTTCAGGACGCTTCTCATCACGAGTTTCATGCTCAGAGGGATTGAAAACAGCAATCGTGCGAGCAACAAAATCACCAGCAAGCAAAAACTCATAACCATTATCAATCAAATCGTGCCTCAAAACATCAGAAGGCATCAAGGTAGTACCCTGCTTAGGCTTCTTCATAAAAGCCCGAACGTGCTGATGCTTAAAACATTCCTTAATCTCCTTCTTAAGATGAGAAACATCCTGTTTGCCGTAAGCGCTTACTGCATACCTGATCCTGTTGCTCTCAAAATACAAATCATCAACATCCAAAACAACACCAATCTTCACAGTGCCGCCAAGCTGCATAACCAACTTCTTGAAATCAAGCTCGGGAAGAGAAAAAACAGCAGCCTCACCGAAACGCTTAACAAAATGATAGCCGATGTTATTATTCTTGAAATAAGAAACCAACTCCAAAAGAGAGAGTTCAGAATCTCGGCCTAAAATAAACATGTATTCCATAACTAAAAACATAAAGAAATAAGTTTTAAAAGGTATCGGAAGATTTATGGAGAAAGGACAAGAGCGTTAATAAAAAGGGGAGTAAAAAAAGAGAGCATGAAAGTAAAAAACTTACTCAAAGCAGCGCTATTGGTCGGACTAACCGGACTGATAATAATACTAGTGCAGTACAGCGATATAAAATACACAGGCAAAGCAGTATACGAGAAAGGAAGCATGGACGTGTACTTCTGCCCCGAAGACGACTGCACAGGAAAGATTTCAAACGAACTAAGCAAAGCAGAGCAATCAATACACTGCGCGGTATACAACCTAAACGAAGAAGAAATAACAAACATACTAAAAGAAAAAAAGGAAGAGGTAGAATTTGTAACCGACAGGGCCAACATAAGACCCATACCAGGAATAAAAACAGTAAAGAACTACAACACAAACCAGCTGATGCACAACAAGTTCTGCATAATCGACGGAAAGGAGGTAATCACCGGATCTTACAACCCGACAAAAAGCGAAGCAAACAACACCAACAACATACTGATAATAAAATCAAACTACATAGCAGAAAACTACGAGCAGGAATTCAACGAACTGTGGAACAAGCAATTCGGAAAAGGAGAAAGGGTGAAAAACCCGGTAATATACCTAAACAACAAGAGAGTCGAGAACTACTTCTGCCCGGAAGATGAGTGCAGCAAGAGAGTAATAGAAAAACTTCAAGCAGCAAACGAAAGCATAACCTTCTTCACATTCAGCTTCACAGACAAGGAAGTTGCTGAAGTGCTGATAAAGAAACACAAAGAGGGAAAGAAAGTGCAGGGTATGATAGAAGAAACGCAGAAAAGCCAGTACGACCAGTACGAAGAACTGAAGGAGGGGGGAGTAGATGTAAAGTGGTACGAGAAAAAATACAAACTTCATGACAAGGTTTTTGTAATCGATGAAAGCATAGTCATAACAGGATCTTACAACCCAACCGAGAACGCGGACAAGAGAAACGACGAAAACATAATGATAATAGAGGACAAGAACATAGCAAAAAAATACTCGGAAAGATTCAAAGACCTATCTTCTTAAAAGACAGGTAGCCCTTAAGGTTCGCATCCAGATAAGAAGATGCCCTCTTGGAAATCTCACCGCTACTCAAAAAAAGAACAGGAAGCTTCTTAAGCTGACTCTGGCTGTAGGCAACAGACAAATCAGCATCATTTATCGTCTTCTTATTCTTAGCAACCACAAAAAACCTCAAAGGGCCCACTGAAGAAGGAACGTTAACAACAAAATTAAACTCCGTATTCCTCCTGATGATGTTCTCTTCCAAGATACTAATCTTGCTGTCAGCAAAATACTTCTTAACCATCTCATAAAAATCGATGTTCGACTTGTGCCTCTTAACCTTCTTGGGCTTCTCAACTTTTCTCTCCTCAAACCTAGGAATTTCACTCACAGGCTCAGGCTCCAGCTCAACAATTTTCTGAACTTCCTTAACAGGCTCAGGAACCTTTTCCTCAACCTTCTCCTCAACAACAGGCTTCAACTCGCTCTTAATTATATCAGCAATAAGCTTCTTAGCATCATCATCAGAAAGAATATACCACTTCCAGAAAATCTCCTCATTGCCAGCATAATTAACTCGAAGCATGACAGAAAAATCCTTAATCTCACGAACAGCAACGCGCTGCCAAGGCTCAAGAACCTTATCGCGAAGAACACCAGAATCACGCAACATGTCAAAAATCTTCCTCGGCTTCTCACCAAGGTACTTGTAAAGCATCTGAAGCTTGGCCTCCTGCCCCGAAACAAAATAAACAGGGCTGCCACCTATCTTGGCGTTAGAAAATCTGATAACCCCCTTAGAAACAAGGTCAGAGAGAACAGCAGAAGAGATTATTGTATTGAAACCAAAACGCTCACCCACGTGAACAGGCAGGACAGGTCCCTTAGTACGGACAAAATTAAGAACATCATTCCCCAATTTCAAAGCACTCTCAGCCATAAAAAGAACCAAGAGATGAAAGTTTAAAAGTTTTTATGTAATCCAGTTGATAACAATTCAAGGCCTAACCCACTTAGACTCCCAATAGCTAACTTCACCCTCATCATCCACAACAGCCAAAAGAAGTCTCTTCTTAGTAGAATGGGCAACCCTATTCTTAGCAGCCCACTCATACCACGTTAGTGTCTCACCCTCATAAACGGGATAAACAATCCATCTAGCATGGTCCTCGCCGGGCTTAACACCCCGGTCATAAACACGGAAATCAGCACCGAACTTAAGAGCGGTCTTAATTATGTAACCACGCTGCCTCAAATCCCTAAACACGCAGTAACGAACCCAGAAATTAGGCTCAACCTTGCGGGCCTTCTTCACATAACCATCAAAATCAACATTCTTGCCACTAGGCGTTTTTACCTCAATCTTACCCTTTTCCAAAAGATACAAGCCCTCGACAAGGGAGAAGTGGATCTTATCCTCCTTCAGCTCACCGAACCTGCTTTGGTCATACAAAGCACGTACGTCAGGAGTCTCATCAACAACTAGATGCTCCCTGCCAAGCTCAATCTTAACCTTGGCCTCCTTAACCATGACAAGATAGAATAGCAAATTATTTAAAAAGCTTTTCCCTTGACTAATTTTCATGAAAATAACATTCCTTGGAACCGGTTCGATGGTACCCACACCAACTAGGAACCACACGGCAATCTTACTTAACTACCAGAACGAGAATATACTGATAGACTGCGGCGAGGGAACACAGAGACAGCTAAGAGTGGCAAAGATATCACCCACAAAAATAACAAAAATTTTGATAACACACTGGCACGGAGACCATGTCTTAGGGCTTCCGGGACTGATACAAACACTAGGAGCCAACGAATACAGCAAGGTATTAGACATCTATGGGCCTAGAGGGAGCAGGGAATTCATAACAAACATGTTCAAAGGATTCATCAACGAATTCAGGATAAAGATGAGAATCAACGAGATAAACGAGGGAGTGTTCTTCAAAAACAAAGACTTCTCGCTAGAAGCAAAAATGCTCAAACACTCCTCCCCGTGTTTTGGTTATAGCTTCATAGAAGGAGAAAAGAGAAACGTGAACGTAAACTACACAAAAAAATTCGGACTGACAAGGCACCCCATACTCAGAGAGCTCCAGGAAGGAAAAAGCATAACATGGAAAGGTCAGAGGATAAGGGTTGAGGACGCCACAACAGTAAGAAAGGGAAAAAAGGTAACATTCATACTCGACACAGCATACACGAAAGATGCAGTTGAGCTAGCAAGAAACTCAGACCTGCTGGTGTGCGAAGCAACGCTCCTCGACGAACTCAGAGAGAAAACAGAAGAGTACAAGCACCTCACAACCAAGCAAGCGGCAGAGCTGGCAAAAGAAGCAGAAGCAAAAAGGTTAGTGATAACGCACTTCAGCCAGAGATACAAAGACTCGAAGAAGCTGGAAAAAGAAGCGAAAGAAGTATTCAAAGAAACTACAGCTGCGAAGGACCTGATGGAAATAACAGTCTAGCAGCATAAGAATAGAATATAAGGACTTCTGACCATACGTTGTAAAAAGCAGACGCAGCACCCCTGACCACAAAGAAAAGTATCGTGTAAAAACTCAACAAACCCAAAGCATTCTGATAATAGTTAAATATCAACTCGAAAGGGAGCAAAACAGCGCTTAAAACAAGAATCAGCAGGAAGACCTTAAAGACATACCACTTGTTACGCAAGAAGTAAGCAAAAGAATTGATAACAGAAGCCAAAGCACCCTTATGGTCAAGAAACATTATCGCGTACGTAAAAAGAAACAAAAACTTGAGGAATAGAATTGCCGCCACAACAAGAAAGGTAACGATAAACAAGGTTACAGGGATAGGGTAATAAGTTTCGAGGATAGAATAACAACCAAGAACAAAAAGAAATGTGACTATACCAAAAACAAAAATTATCAACCTAACAACGACTATGGGCCAGAACCTAACTCCATAATTCATAACCTGCTTGAAGGAATACCTATCGCCAAAAACAACATCCCTTATCATGCCATAACGCATAGAATTCAGACTAGCACCCAATATGAAAGATGTTAGCACGAAAATCAGGAAGTAAATAAGCAAACCAAGCGTATTCTCGGAAATGAAAAGCCTTAACAGGGGGATCTTGTCCTCTATGCTGGCAGCAACGAAAACGGGATCGGTGAGTAGGGCAGCTAAGCCGGTAAACTTGAAAAAGAGAAAAGCGAGTACCATCTCTACCAGAAGGAGATATAGGTCTGGAATGAACAACGATAGCCTTAGATTCCTAATAGATTTCCAAAAAACCTCTCTATACATCAAAAATACCGATGGAAAAAAGGGGTTAAAAACCTTTCTAATGAGAGACGTTAGAAATTATGCGAAGGTTACCCTCGGAGTCCGTGAAATAGTCCGGACGGTTCACCGGAATCCTCAAAACTTTGAAAACACGCTCCATCTTGGGATAATTGTCCTCTGAAAACAGGTAAGCACCCAAAGAAAACTTATCGTCCAAAGGCATATCATTAACAATGACATACTCTTTCCTCTGAACACGACAAACCTCAAAATTCCTATCAAAAACATGAACAGTACAATTGGACCTCTTAACTTCATAACCCTGAATCTTCAAGGCAAGTGAAGCTGCATTCTTCTTGAACCAAACCTGAACGTTTTCCGCAAGACTCATTCAATCAACCTCCCAACAAAATCCTGCTCAGAAAGCAAATCCTCTACAACATCATCAGAAGAAACATGACTGGATTTGAAGATAAGCTTCTTAAGAAAAACCAGGCGCTGCTCCAGCAAATCTATGGACCTCTTGTTACCGAGAACAAGCCTTCCAATCGTGTCACCTCTCTCGTTCTCAACCCTCAGCACACCTATACCCTCAACAAACTCCAGGAAGAAATGACAATCCTCACCCTTTATGTATGCAAGTAATACATCCTTAGAGGGTTCCACATTCTTATCGTTATCTTTCGCCATTCAAACACCTTCAAAGAACCCCTTTTATTCTTTCTTGACCTTGATCTTATCCTTAAGCTTAAGCTTCTTAAGCAACTCCTTGTACCTGTTCCTAATCGTAACCTCTGTAACCCCTGCTATGTCAGCAACTTCCCTTTGCGTTCTCTTCTCGTTGTTGATCAAGGCAGCAACGTAAAGTGAAGCTGCAGCAATACCAGTCGGACCCCTTCCTGAGGTAAGCTCAGACCTCTGAGCCTGCTCGAGAATCTCAACAGCCTTACTTTGAGTCTCAGCAGAAAGTTTCAAAGCTGAAGCGAACCTTGGCAGGTAATCCACAGGGTTGCTCGGCAAAATCCTGATACCAAGCTCTCTAGTAACAAACCTGTAAGTCCTTCCTATCTCCTTCTTGTCAATGCCAGAAGCTTCTGAAAGCTCGTCAAGCGTTCTAGGCACTTCATGACGCCTGCAGGCAGCATAAACAGCACCCGCAACCACTGACTCCATCGAACGACCCCTTACAAGGCCACGCTGAACAGCCATTGTGTAAATCCTAGCTGATTCCTCCTCGACAGACTTGGGAAGCTTCAAATATGAAGAAACTCTTTTCAATTCAGCAAGCGCAAGCTTCAAGTTCCTCTCTATGGCAGTTGAAATCCGGTACTGCCACTTCCTCAACCTGAAAAACTTATTACGCTCCTTGCCAGAAAGCTTGTAAACATCGCCTTTCTGACCTATGTCAGTACCCAATCCCTTGTCATACTTGGTATAAGTCATCGGAGCACCTGTTCTACGACGCTTATCAGCCTGGTCGTGGTCAAACTCACGCCACTCCTGGCCGAAATCAATCATCTTCTCCTCAATAACTAGACCACAATCTTTACAGATTACTTCTCCCTTATCCTTGTTAAGAATTAAGTTTATTCCCCCACATTCGGGGCATTTTTTGATATACGTTGGCATTTTTCAGGACTCCTTTGCGCGAAAGAGGCTTTTATAAAAGTTTCTTATTACTTTGAAAGGGTAATAATAAACTTTTTAAAATTATACCCCCTCTCCACTATATAAAGCTTTCGTTTTACCCTAATTTGCCAAACGTAAAGAACGAGGTAAAAAGCCTAAGAAGGCAGCAAACGCCTAATGCGGGATGAAAGGCTTGGCCTCGGGATTGGAGACTCAACCATACCTTCCTTACCCCTATAAACATGGTACCAATGCTTAAGATCATATTTAACAGCAGCCTGCCTCATAATGCCAGAAGCCCTGTCAAACCATTCAGGAGAACCTATCAACAGGTCAGAAGCCCAATGGCTGGGACGGCTGTACACCTCCACCCTATCCTTATCCGACGTTTGGGCTCTAATCATCTCACAAACCAAACTAGAGGGCAACCTTTCCATGTCAACACAAGGGTAACCACCGACGTGATGGGCATCAAGCCTTATCTCAGGGTAGGTTTTTAGGAAATCCAACTCCACACCATCACTGCCACCGAAAAAAATATCTGTATAGCCAATCCTTACAACCTCGTTAACAAGCTTAAAGCCATTATTGTTAGGCTCATAAACCACTTCCTTAGGAGCCTTCCTAAGAATTTCCTCAAGATCAGGAACCGCAAAACTAACCCCAACATCACCAGACCTTGCTTCTATTTGAGATAACATAAAAAATGCTAAAAAGTTGATATATTAAAGATTTATTGTAATCGAGAATAAATTTATAAAGATAGAGTCTAACTTTATAAAAAAGAAAAGAGGTGGACAAGTGGCTATAGAAGTATTTGTAGAGTTGGCAGTCATAATCGCAATAACTGCGGTGATAGTAGCCGTAGTAAGATTACTTAAGCAACCCCTAATAATAGGTTACATACTAACTGGTTTACTCGTAGGTCCATACCTCCTAAACATAGTACAGTCTGTTGATACCATCGCCACGTTCTCCACTATAGGGGTGGCGCTCCTTCTCTTTATTGTTGGTCTGAACCTAAGCCCGAAGGTAATAAAAGAAGTTGGTAAGGTTTCACTAATTACAGGGGTGGGGCAGGTAGTTTTCACCTCAATAATAGGTTTTTTCATAAGCAGGATGCTAGGTTTTTCCGTCACTGCCTCTTTATACATCTCCATTGCACTAACATTCAGCAGCACAATAATAATTATGAAGCTGCTCTCAGACAAGAAAGACCTTGAAACGCTCTACGGAAAAATATCCATAGGATTCTTGCTGGTACAGGACATAATAGCAGTACTCATCTTAGTGATCATATCCTCATTTTCAAACGGTCTCAACATAGTGAGTGTAGCTTTAATCACCCTAATAAAAGGAGTTATCCTCGTAGGACTGCTTATTTTAATAAGCATTTATGTACTACCAAAACTGTGCAGGTTCTTTGCGTCCTCACAAGAGTTTTTATTCCTCTTCTCTATCGGGTGGGGCCTTGGTTTGGCCGCCCTCTTCAACTACTTAAACTTCTCGATAGAAATAGGTGCGCTAATCGCAGGAGTAACTCTCTCATTATCACCGTACAACTACGAAATCAGCTCAAAGATGAAACCCCTTAGAGATTTCTTCATCATCTTATTCTTCATCTTCCTAGGATCACAAATGGTAATAGCGGACATAAGCAGATACTTTATACCAGCAATAATCTTCTCGTTGTTTATACTAATAGGAAACCCGCTGATAGTCATGATACTCATGGGCTTGATGGGATACAGCAAAAGAAACGGCTTCCTAGCAGGCCTCACAGTAGCACAGATAAGCGAGTTCTCCCTAATCCTAATCCTGCTGGGCATAAGAGTCGGACACCTCTCAAGTGAAATACTAGCACTCGTAACCATCGTCGGCTTAATAACGATAGCAGGCTCAACATACCTCATACTTTACTCAGACAAGATCTACCCGCACCTCTCTAAATACCTCTCCATATTCGAAAAGAAGGGTGCAAAAAAAGACAAACATTACAAACCTGAAATATATGATGCTATATTATTCGGATACAACAGGATAGGGTATGACTTCTTAGAGGTTTTCAAAAAGATGGGCAAAAAAGTTCTGGTGGTAGACTACAACCCAAGAACCATAGAAGACCTGTCAAAAAAAGGTCTACGCTGTGAATACGGAGACGTTGACGACTCCGAATTCCTCAACGGACTAAACCTAAAGAACATAAAAATAGCGGTCTCAACCATACCGAACTTCGAAACCAACATGCTGCTTATAGGCGAAATAAGACATACAAACAAAAGAGCAATAATAATGGTTATTTCACACCAACTTGATGAGGCAAGCATGCTGTACAAAAAAGGTGCAACCTACGTCTTGATGCCACACTTCCTCGGAGGGCAATACGCATCAAGCATGATAGACGAATACGGATTCAGCTTTGACAGATTTGTAGACGAAGGAAAAAAACACAGAGAATACATCAAGAAAAGAAAACAGATGGGTCACGAGCACCCAAAGAACGAACACCACAGATAAACTATTTCTTAACCTGACAGAATCCATCAACACATTCACAGGTATAACCCACTAACGCTTCGCAGTCGCCCCTTCCTATCATCCAATTCTTACTTACACAGCCATAAGCGCAAGTGGCAGTACAATCTTCCGAACTTTCACACAACCTAGAATCCTCACCGGTATCCTGACAGTTACCATAATCAGGACAGAACTTCGACTTGTCAAAAACATAGTTACTCTGCTGAGGATGCTGATCCAGACTACAGCCTACAAAAAACAAAGCCAAAAAACAGAGCAATAAAAACCAAGCTTTCATATGATAGCATAAAATCTTATGTTATTTAAAATTATCCAAAACTTCAAAACAACTAGAAACTAAGAAACAAGAACAGCGTTGATAACGCCTTCCTGACCCGGCCTGTTCATAACACGAGCATTTCCTTTTTCTGTCTTTATTATAGTACCCTTAGTGATTATGCTTCTCCTTATGAAATGCCTGTTGGCAGGATTCTCAACGATAGTCCCGATCTTCAACTGCTCATACTTCTTAGTCTTAGGATCATAAACGTTGGCAGTCTCGGCAGAAAGAAGGAAAATCTTCCTCTTATTACCAACGGTCCTGTGAGACTTAACAACTTTCTTAGCGAGTTTCGTATAAGCCGGAATGTTGCCTGACTCTCTCAACCTTTTCTTCCTCCAGGCCTTATACCTACCGCCAGACCTTTTTCTCCTAGCTCTGTGCTGAGTGATAACCATAAATACAAACTAAAAATGAGGGCTTTAAATAACTTTTGGTTCAAACTCCATCGAGAAGATTTTAGAAAGATTTAAAAAGAACTGCATTACCTAAAATGATTATGGAACCAGAAAGACCGTTGGATGCATTAAACGCTGCAAGGAACAAGAGAGTAATAATAGAGCTGAAGAACCAGAAACAGATAATTGGAACGTTGAAAGCATTCGACATACACATAAACGTAGTAGTGATGGACGCAGAGGAATATGTCGAGGGACAACTGAAAAGAAAGTTGGGCAATGTCTTCGTAAGAGGAGACATGATAGTTCTGATATCACAAGCTTGAGGCAAAAATGGTAAAGGGAACAGCTTCGATGGGTTTGAAGTCTGGCAAAAAGAACTTCATCAGATGCAGGAGATGCGGAAAGCGCACGTACCACATAAGAAAGAAGAAGTGCTCAAGCTGCGGTTTCGGAAAATCCAGCAAGATGAGGCATTACAACTGGATGAAAAAATAATTCTATTTCAAAACCTTTTTAAAACAACAAAAACCTAATTCTTAGTTGATGCGGGAGTGCCGGAGCGGCCAAACGGACACGGCTTAGGACCGTGTGGCTTAGTGCCTACGCAGGTTCAAATCCTGTCTCCCGCAGTTTTTATCATATTCTTTTAATAAGACCACAAGTTGCACGAATCACGTAGAAATTAATCATCTAAACGAGAATGATAGACATGTACAGTTTCAGTCGCAGTGCGTACCATACTATCCAAATGACTTATTTTATTTCTGTTATAAACCCCAATAACAGAATCAGTATGAATAGCCTTGCCAATTGGAATATTTTTGTAATTACCAAAACTATAACTTGTTTTTGAAACTGTTAAACCCTTAACTTTTTTTGGAGAAACAACTTCAACGTAGCAAGGGTTAGATGAAAACTGCAAAACAACTAAATCTGTTAACGTCATAAAATATTTAGCGAATAACCAATTTAAAAGTATTATTATTCTACAAAATAAGTTTTATCATGACTTTACAAAAAGTTTTAAAGACCAAGTTTTCTCAATACTACATATGCGGGAGTGTCGGAGCGGCCAAACGAACACGGTTCAGGGCCGTGTGGCTTAGTGCCTGCACAGGTTCAAATCCTGTCTCCCGCATCTCTACTTTGAAAGAAATTCTAGAAGACATTTAGAAGAACTAAACAGCAATACAAAAAACAACAACAAGATAATCGACGAAGCAGAAGGCATCACAAGGGAAAGGGCAGAGATGTAAGCGTTGAAGAACAGCACGAAAACTATAAGGAAGAGAACAATAAAAAGGAGGAAGGCAGGGAAAAAAACCTTGGCCCTCTTAATACCCACTTCAAAGATGTCAAACAGCAGCTTCTTCTTTTTCATAACCAGATAAGAAATCAACGTGAAATAAAACACTATAAACAAGACAATCCAGATTATAACGGACTTGGTAAGGTTAACAGTCTCGGTAAGCTCCAAGAAACCCCTCAACAAGAAAAACAGAACCACAAAAAAAGGGATGCTGAGCAAGGCAAACTTAACGTAAAAATGTATGTAAAGCGATTTCTTAAAAGAATCCTCCTTCAACAAACCCCAACTGAGACCCTGGAAAAAAACCCAGATCAAGAAAACCATAACAGGAACAACAAAGTAAATGAAAAAATTAGCCTCAGTAACTATTGGCTCTATCACCTTCAAAAGCGCATCAAGCTGAGCAACGCTCGCAGGATCTTCCATGTTCAACGAAGAGTAGATATCGTTAAGCTGAGGGGTAAACTGCTGAATTACAACCAAGTAAGAAAAGATGCGATTGCGAGCATAAACCAAAAACCAGAGAAGCAGAGAAAAGAACAACAAATCAGCTACGTAAACCTTAACAAACTTCTTCTTCAAAAAATTTACAAATTTAGGCTTTTTCATATCACTTTGAAAGGGGGTAACACTCCGGTTCCCCTCTCCTACACTCCTCATTTAAGCCACAGGTCTTAAACAATTCAGGCTCACCCACAACTGTATCGCCATCACACTGACTGCTCTTACCAGTACAATACGTCATAGTAAGAGTCCTGTGTATCTCATCACCGCTCTGTCTCATGCGGCACTCATACGCAGACTGAATATCACAAACGTTAATACTAGAGTAGAAATCACAGTTTTCCAAATCACAACAAAGACCAGAAGTACATACGCAAGCACTACGCCTCTCATAATTACATACAGGAGCGTTAACACAATCACTAGCGTCAGTGCACTCCACGGCATATTTGCCGTCACAATCTTGGTCTTCACAATCATACCAACCGTCACCGTCGTTATCCTTCTTATCGTAACAAATCTCAGCCTCTTTCTTAACCTCAGGAGTTGTTGTCGTAATAGTGGAAGTGCTAGGAGGCACAACCTGAGCAGCCTCTTTCAACTCCGCAGCTGTTGGAGTGGTCAAAGCAAGCTCATAGTAGATAACACCTATCTTGTACAAAGCATCAGCAATTGAGTTAGGATCTATTGAGAGGTCAACAACCTCCTGCAACAGGGCAAGAGACTTCAAGTAATCCGGCCAAGTCTTCAGCAACATCGAATCGTAAGCCTGCTGAATCTTCTCCTTGCTGGCATCAGCCTTCAGCAAAGCAGATTCGGGAATTCCCTTCTTCGTAGCATCAAGCTGTATACCCCTACTCTCAAGTTCCTTCTGAAGTTCGGAACGCTCACTAACAGACGTAATGTCAACGGTAGACATGTCCATCCAACAGCTACCCCAACTCTTACCGTCCTTGTCTATGCAGGTACCTACCTGCTGCCAGTTCCTGTAATTAGCACCCTTGCCCGGATTGTCAAAGCTGCAAACCCTAACAATACCTGTCCTGAGCAAACTAACCTGCCCTGGAAGAGCAACAGAGCCGAGAGAAGGGCTAGTCCTCGGGGATTCCGGAACGCAATCCTCAGCCTTGGTAATCTGCCTCTTTGCCTCATCACTAACCACCATATCGTTCAAATAATTCAAGCTGAAAGCAGTGCTAACCTTACCGAAGCCGCAATCCTCCTTGCCGTTAATCTCAACACAAATCTGAGTATAACCCGTATCTGTAACGCAAGTAATGCTGTAATCAGCAAAGCTTCCCTTCTCAATCTTCCTGTTACGACGCTCACACTGCTCGGTAACGTAATACTTCCTATTAGTCGGACTCTTCAAGTAGACAGAATACTGAACCTCAACATCAGTCCCCGCATAAATGTGATAGTAAACAGAATACTGCGACTTCTTCTCAGTCTCGGAATAAGGCATCTCCTCAAACAAGGCAGTAAACTGCGGAGGGTTTTCCGGCTCAGTAAGATGATCAAAGTATTCACCCAAACCTGGGAACTGACCGTACACAGCAGACTTACAAATCTCTGTGCCAACCTCATCAAGAGACTTACCCTTATGAGCAGCGAAAACAGAGCTAGCATAACTCTGAGTGAAATAATTAACAGACTTCTCGACGTTAGCAAAGTTATCGCTAAAGCTGAAATACTCACCACCGCCAGCAGCATTACCAAACATACCGCCTACAACGTCAAGCAACCCACCCTTGACCTTGAAAATAGCAATTGCCTCCTGCCACAAAATCTGACATATGTAAACAGACCTGATCTTATCACAAATACCAACAGACTTACCCTCCACCTTCATCGTAACCAAACAGTCCCTGTAAGCCTCGAAGACAGACCTTATGTTCTTCAAACCAGCAGAAATACCGGTAAGGCATATTGGTATGGGATCTGTCGGGAAGTTAGGCAAACCAAGCACGATGGAACCGATTATTCCAGTCTTGGTAACATCATCCACCTGCCAGTTACCAGCAAGGTTAAACCTCGAAGGAGGACACATCACAGGGTCGCAAACAGCAAACATCAACTTACAATCCTCAATCTCCATAGCATCCTCACAATGACCAGCCTTTGAATAAGACTCCTGAGCAGCTGATGAAATGCTGTGCTTAAAAGTGTGACCGTCTTCAGAACGCAAAGGATTCTTACTCTGACAGTACCTAGTAGCAGAGTTAATCTTAGACTGAACCTCAGAAAGAACTCTGCTGCAGTCAGAATTCGTCATCAGAGCAGAAGTGTGAGCACAAGTGCTGTACTTGGGATCACCGGCAGCAGGAACGTCATCTTCGGTGCAAAGCCTGCCGTCAGGACCGACATTCCAAATGTTCATGGTCTTCGGACTGCCATCCTTGTAAAATTCCAAAACCTTGACAAAGTTACCCTTGCTCAATGGAATGCAGTACGGCCTGTTATCTTCATAACACTCATAAGATGCGCCAGCACTGTAAGTCTGCCTCAAACCAGCATAGTCACCAAGAGCAGCCTCGTTATAAGTGGTTGCCACGTAATCTTTGAAAGGTCCATCCTGAATCTGGGGCCTACCTTTGGAATCTGCAGCAACCTTATAGGAAATGCCATCAGGATTGTAAGCGGTACCGGTAGTCTTACTCGCATCCCAAATAACAGAAGAAACCTTCAAGGTCTTATCAGCTGTCTGCGGGGTTGGGCTCAACTTAATTTGATTGTTGTCGTAAGTGTAAGTGTACGTTTTTCCATCAGCTTCAGGAACAACCTTAGCAGTACCGTAAGGTGTAACCCAATAGTAATTGTTATCACTGGCTTTTATCACTTCAGCAGGCACCGCCTTGTTCTGTGTAGTGAAAGAGTTATAAGTCCGACCAACATAAGTCTTGAATTGAGATTCTGACTTCAACTTGTTAACCTCAGAAGTTCTCTCGTTAAGGAAATCAGCAAGAGCACCTTCCTTATGCTCCTTCTTCCAAGCTTCGAAGCTGTCAAGCTTCTTATCCTTAAACTCGGTAAGAGCACCACCAAGGTTGGTATTAGCGCTCTGAATCTCAAACAAGGCATCAGAGTACTTCTTAGAAACATCGGCACACGTGTTCGGGTAAGGCTTGCCCTTAGCGTCGTTACCAAAACTTCCCACGCCGCTGGAACAGGCATCATTCAACTCCTTCAGGTAAACAAGATTCTTGAAATTCTCTTCGGAATAAAGCTCCTCGCCGCTAGACTTCTGGAAATCCTTAATCCCCTTTATGTCAACACCTGCTGCATTATCAGAACCTTTAGCGTAACTATTATCAGCAGACTCAAGAGCCTTCTGAACAGCATCGATGTTCTGATTGATCTTATCAGCATGCTCAAAAATACACTCGTCATAACTCTTGTAGGTCTTGCCAGGACCGGAATCCGTCTCACAATACTTCCTCCAACCACTGTCAACCATAACTCTCTCCCTAGCCCTGACCCTAGCAGCACCTCCGCCGAATAAGCCGAAAGAATTCTTTATGGTAAGGAAAGCAAAAGTGGCAAGGCAGACAGCCTTCCAGGACTTGATAAGCTTATCAAGATTTGTTATAATCTCATTCAGTTTTTTAATAGTTTCTTCAGTCTTGTTAATCTTATCGTCAATCTTATCAGGATTCAACTTGATAGCCCGCTTCTCAACAGGTATGTGCAACATGAAACTTGATTCAGAGAACATAGACTTACCAGAACCTGGCAACACTGTAACTGTTGCTTGCTTGTTAATCTCAGTACCCAGAAGTATCACCCTGTAATTCTCAATTGTAGTGAGAACGTTTTCCTTCAAAGTGATATCAGGCAGGGCAGTATCCTTCAATGTGTTCCCATCTTTATCATGCTTAGGACAGTTTTCAACGATAACGCTGGAACTCTTAATCTCCTTAATCCTGCATCTGTCCATATCCTTAGGCTCACCGGGGAACAAAGATTCACCTGTCCTGAAAACAGTAGCAGCCTTGTTGTTTACTGAAATGCGGGCAGAAGCATCAAGTTGGGCTCCTGTCTTATCAACAACCTGCAACAAGTGTATAATAACCTCGTGACCGTTATCATCAACAACTATGTCGTGACCCTCAACACCAGTTACCAAATTGGTGCTGAACTCCTCTATCTTAGTTTGAATATCAGAAGTTATGAAACCCGCAGACTGAGCCCGCCTATAATAATTCAATGCATTTGTCGAAGCAACTTCACCATTAACTATGTCGTCCAATTTGGAAAGCTCATCATAACCCTTGCCGATCATGTAATCAGCTTCGGCACCGTAACGAACCTTATTATTCTCGTCCATCTCATTGCCATAAGAAGCAGAAACCCTCTTGAAAACATCAATAGCGGAACAAAGCAAACGCTTCTTCTCCTGATTGGACAGCTTGCCCTCCTTATCAAAAAAGCCCATTAAGGTTTTCCTGGCAGCCTCATTATAATAAGCAGTCTGGGTGTAAACCAAATCCTGGCTCGTGCAAGGATCAGCAAGCTCCCTCTCTGCGATTTTGAAAATCTTTATTATCACCTTCTTGTTCGCTTCATCAAAAACTATCTCAGGGGAAAGCTTCAAGTCAGAAAGAACACTAGCAAGAGTCTTAACCTTCCCAGTAACTGTAGTCGGCTTGTAATCCTGATCGACCGTCAAAGCATTAACTGTTATCGGATCAAACGTTATGCTATCAAATCCAAAAGCATTCTTCAAATCATCAAACTTGAAGTTACTAATCTTAAGAACCTCCTGAAGATCAGCACCATTCTTATAAATCTTATTTTCATAAGCCTCCTTATTCATCTCGGCATTAAGGATGTTATACTTGCTGGTGTAATTACGGCTTGCTATGTAAGTTCCTGAAGTTGCTGCTACCCTAACAGACTCTATAATCTCCTTACCTGATGCAATCTTACTAACATCAGAAACTGTCACACTAGAGCCAGGATACAAAGTAGAGCCCTTGTAAAGAATCTTCTTCTCAGGCAACGAACCGTCAATGCTGACCTCGACCTCAGCGTACTCACGCTGAGGATCAACGATAGAATCAACCTGCAACCTGAACTGATCCTGGACAAGGTTGGAATGAGTACCACGCAAAGTTATAGCACTGGAAATCTGTCCCACCTTAAGGTTAGTCCTGCTACCAAGACCTTTCAACGCAGTGTCATAAACCATAATGTCAACAGAATCGTCAGAAATCTTAACAGCACGAACATAAGCATTACCGGAGAAAACCATGTTATCCCTTAAGTCAACCTTGTTGAGGAAAGTCTTCTCGTTAGCCTCCTCACTCAATATCAAAGTCTGCCTACCGATACCATAACTCCTTTCCATATCAAACTCAATCCTGACAGTCATGTTAGCATCTATAATGTTAGGAACGTCGGCTTCCTTGGGAATCTGCTTGAGATTAACAATCAAGTAACCGAGGTTGTCAAGAGAATACAAACTGTTCTTAGGTTTTTTGTAGGTAACAGACCGAACGTACTTGCTATCATAATCACGCTCGCTTATGTAAACGTTTTTGATAGGGGGAACACCATAGAATATGTCGCCCTCCTTAACAACAGTAAGCCTGCCCTCACTGACAAACTCCGGTCCTTTGTAACTGCCGAGGGTGGTACCTGTCAAGAAAACAAACACAGGAACATCATCCTGCTCTATGGCAGAAGCTACCAAAACTTGGGGCTCGTAAGACTTAACCTCAACAACTATAGACTCCCCTGTCTCACGCTCCTCAAACTCATCAACATCGATACTCTTGAATTCAGGCTCAGCCCCTTTAAGTACCTCCTGAGTATCAGCAGCCAAAGTCAGGGGAATGCAAATTACTAAAGCCATACAGAAAAATGCAATCAACTCTGTTCTCATCTTTCAAACCTCGGATAAATGAAATATGACTTTTGCTCTTGAAGACTTGAATAAACGTCAGCAAGCTCTTCATAGGTACTAGGCGTTTTTTCAGAAACTGTGTAAAGCACTACCCTAGTGGCTGACGCCAAATCATTCCTGTTAACAGTGAACTTAAAGTTAGCTCCGCCCTTAATAAGAGTCTTCAGCTTGGTAGGTGGGATGTTAACACTTGAACACTTCTCTTCCTCAACACCAAATATCCCCAAAATACCCTTAGGGACCGTGGTGCAGTGCTCCACATCTTGACCTTGTATCGTGATCTCAAACGGACTTTCCTCAACCACGTAGGAGGTAACCTCATAGTCTCCTGAAATAAGCTTAAGTTTTTTATCATCAGGATAGATGAAAGAGGTCGAGTAGCCAGCCTCCTCGTTGACGAAGTTAAAAACAATCTTCTCGGTAGCCAAAGGAATTCTCGGAGAGGGACTCAAAACCCTAACATCAACATTCAAATCATAATAAGGTTCGATAATAACAGACGTGCTTGCAGGCTCGTTAGTCGAAAGAGTTGTCTTACCCTGATGGAAGCCGTCCTTCTTGGCGATGACAGCACCGTTAATACAAGCAGGGAAGTTGGCAGTGATGGAACCGTCTGAGCCTGTCTTACCGATGTCACAAAGGGAGGTGATACACTTGTAAGAAACATCCGCATCAGGAACAGGAACAAACGCACCAAAGGAAGGTCTCAAAACATTAATCGTGATTTTTGAACTCGCATACTTGCAAATCTCATTGGTAGTAACGTCATCCGGTATTCCCAAGTCTTGAGCCGTGTTCTCCCTAGGCTGATTGTTATCGATAACAACCATGGTAGCAAACTGGAAGTCCAAACCCCGGCCACCGAAAGATTCGTCATCGTGTAAAACAACCAGAACAGGATGCTTGATGTCGTAAATAAAATGATACTGGTTAATGCACACAAAAGACGAGAGGTAGGAAAGTGCCTCACCTGCATTCTCCCTCAAGAACTCATCGCCCTTAAGAACATCGCCCTCAGCAGGAACGACATCAAGGTAGATGGGCCAAGAGCTAGAATACATGAAATTAACACTCGTGTCAGGATAAGAAGTTTCCAAAGCACCCCACTCAAAGTACTTACGACCCGGCAACATGTTATAATCAGCACCCTTCACCTTTATCGCAGGAACGTTATAGGAGAGAAATCTCTTGAAATCCTCAGTAACCTTAGTCTTAGACCAAATCCTAGGGGAACAACTAAAGTCAGTCTCAGATAAGGGAATCTCCTCATACAAAACAAGAACGTCATAAGTCTTATCCTCAAGGAAATAATCTGTGTTCTCACTATCTTGTATCTGCAAAGCCATGCTGTAAAGCTTGCCCAGAGCAGCAGGAACCTCAACCTTGAACTCTTTGAAGTTGTAAACCTTATCATCCAGCTCCGCAGTTATAGGGAATGAAACTTCGACATCAACAGCATCCTTCTTAATCTTCACAGAAGTCTTATGATTCCTCGGAGCTATTTTGAACCTGTCAAACTCGGTGAAATTATCGATACAATCATCTAAATTGGAATCTATGTAAGTAGCAAGGCCTTGTTCCATAGAACCTATGGAAGGAGTTGCGTCCCTAGGTATGTTATTGGCTGTAACGTAAAACCAGTAAGGCACCTCCATATGTCCGTTGGGAAAAACACCCAATCGGTTGGAAAAAAGATTTGCTGGGCCGGCAGGAATAGAATCTTCTGGAATAGAAAGATAGCCAGCCTGCAAGCCCAACAATCTTATGCCATCCTCGGAAATATCATTAACACAATCCTCAACGTAAAAATTAATCTCTTGGAATTCCTCGGGAACCTTTACACCGCCAACGACCCCAATAGAAGAAAGAGACTCCATTAAAGAATCTCGATAGTAGATACCGATGGCAACCAAAGCAACTATGATGACGCCGAGGATGATAAAGGCGGTCACCTGACCTCTTTTTCGCATGATAAAAAATAACAATTTTGGTATATAAAAACCTTTCTTTATTAAAGGAGAAAAATGGGCCCGGGGTGGATCGAACACCCGACCTCCGCCATGTCAAGGCGACGTCATACCACTAGACTACGAGCCCATGGAGCCTCAGGAGGGATTCGCACCCCCGACCTACTGCTTTCCGGCTCAGTTACAAGGCAGCTGAGCAAATCCATCAAGTGAATTTTTCGCTCTTCTGACTGAGCTACTGAGGCATACTAAAAAAGTTAAGAAAATCGTTTAAAAGCTTTTCTACTACAAATAAAAAAAAGAAAAAGTTAAGGCCTTCCCATTCTCATACCGCGACCTCTTTGTGGACCCCTGTCCTCGGGGTGTCTGTGAACATTTTTAGATCCGCATTTGGGGCATGCTGGTGGCCTTCCGCTTCCATAAGGCAATGTCCATTCGTAAGCGCAATCGTAACACTTAAATTTTCTTTTGGGCAGTTCTACCATCTTGAAATTACCTCCTTCTATTCTTATTGCCTTTCCATTTATTATGGCATCAGCTATCTTCTTCCTAGCAGAAGTTACAAGGCGGTGAAATGTTGGCTGTGAGATATTCATCTTTTTTGCTGCAATTTCCTGATCAAGCTGAAGCAAATCTTTTAGCCTAACCGCCTCTAATTCATCGATGCTAATTACAGATTCATCTAAGTGAATAAGCCTCACTCCTGCTGGCTTGAAATAGGTTACATTAGGTTGGAAATGAACTCTTCTGCAAATCCTCGGTCTCGGCATTTATTTCAACTCTTCAAGTCTTTTCTCGATAGATTCTTTTTCAGCTTCAATCTCTTTCATCTCAGCTTCTAATATCTTCTTTTCTTCTTCTTTGGTCAAGGTTACTTCTTCAATCGGAAGCCTACGCCAGTGTCTCCAACCAAACTCTCTTCCATAACCCCTCCTGAAAGCTAAGCCCCTACCGCATGGTCCAAGGCCTAACCCAACAGGTCCGGTTCCATAAGGTCCTGTTCCATCAAATGCTGGCATTTTCAAATACCTCCCATGTTTATAATGAATATATATTCATAACTAATATATAAACTTTTCCTTTTAGAAACAATTATAAACCGAACAAAATTTTTTAAGAGAAGATGATACAACAGTTAGTAGACATAATAACAAGCGTAATAACCGCAATAGGCTACCCCGGGATAGCGATACTGATGGCGCTGGAAAGCATGCTTACCCCTGTGCCCTCAGAAGCTGTAATGCCGTTCGTAGGCTACTTAGTAGCACAAGGAAAATTCTCATTCTTTACAGCAGCGATAGTAAGCGCGGTAGGATGTTTAATCGGGGCACTAATATCATACTACATGGGGTACTACGGAGGGAATATACTTGTGAAGAAAGTAGGAAAATACTTGCTGCTTGACGAGGGGCATCTCAAGTGGACGGAAAGATGGTTCAACAAATACGGAGAAAAAACCATATTCATCAGCAGATTCATACCGATAGTAAGACACTTCATATCCATACCAGCAGGCATTGGAAAGATGAACATCACAAAATTCTCAGTATATACCTTTATCGGATCTTTGATGTGGAACAGCATACTTATGTACGCTGGCTTAAAGTTAGGAGAAAATTGGCAGTTAATACAAAAGTATTCAACAAAAATAGACTTGGTGCTTATAATAATAATACTTGCTGCAGTGACCTATTATGCATGGAGGATATACAAAAATTACTTAAAAAGAAGAAATAACACAACCTAATACTGATCAGGGGATTACCCCTTCGTGTTCCCTGACAACCTTAAACTCTACCTTCTCAGGCTCAAAATGCTCCTTGAATATCTGAAGAACTTTCTCCTTATCAAAATGCTTGCATGAAAAAATATCGACGTAAACCCTAGCATTATCAGGGAAGGTATGCACAGAAATATGGGACTCGGCTATTGTAACAAAACCGGTAACACCCTCCAAAGCAGAACCTTTATCCTTCCATTTTACAACGTAAGGCTGTATCATCTTTGTCATACCTATCCTTAAAGGGATTTCATCAAGAAAGTCGTAAACTCCTTCCAAATCCCCCAAGCTGTCAACATTACAACCGTTGCCGTCTATGATCAAGTGCAAAGTATCAATCTCAAACAAGTTTATCACCTCCTAAAAAAATAAGATTACTCACATAAGAAAAAGTTCTATTTTCAACCTGACCAATAACACATATCACTTCAATCCTCGATTTTTATTGCGCCCTCAGGGCACTGGACTTCACATGCCCTACAACCTATACAATCATTGGGTTTAACTACTTTAACTTTTTTATTTTTTTCGTCTTTTTCAAAAACCGAAACAGGACAAACCTCAACACAGAGAAAGTCACCTTTACACTTCTTTTTATCCACAACCGGCTTAGGCATCGTCACACCTTTTCAACAACTTTGAACTCCAACACAGCAATGGGGTAAATCTTTTTCAACTGTTCCCTCAAAGATTTCTGAGTCTTGGTTGAGATGGCCTCAGAAACGAAATCGTAATAGTTCTGCTCTTTCAAAACCTCGGAGATAACCTCCTGAGTCTTTTTCCTTATTGCTGTTAGAACAGAATTCTGTGTTTTACCCTTGGTAATTATAATAGGCTTAATCCTAACCTTCACATTATCTTTGCTTTGAACGACAAAAGAATCCTCAACCTTGTCCCTTTCTTTCCTCATCAAACGCCTTATGTAAGAAGGCATCAACTCGTAACGAACCAACTCTGTGTCAGCAGCATTCTCCTTAACAGAGGTAATCTTGAAAGTAATCTGAACGTTCTGCTTCTTAGGGTCGTTTGTTAGGTCCATCAAGCTAGCCTTGACATACCTGCCAACCAGCAGGTTAGGCTCTGAAGCAAGAGTCTCCGCAATAGTAAATTCTCCAAACTCTTTAGGAGAGATTATATTAAACCAAACTTTCTTTTTCTTCTTAACAACCAATTGGGCCATCGTAACAGAAATTTCAAAAAACAGGGTTAATAAAACTTTCTATTTAGAAAAATGTTTTGAAAGAACCTCATCGGCTATCTTGATAAATTCCAGCTCTTTCTCCTGCTGAACCAAACAGCCGCAAGCGAGGCGATGACCGCCAGCTTGACCACCGGTATGCTTAACAATCGCATTTACAATATTCCTCAAATCAATCTTAGAGTCAAAACCCACCATCCTCATGCTAACCTTTGTGTTCCCATCAACCGTATGAGCCATCGACATCAAAATAGTGTGCGCAGGATAAATGTTAGTCCTTGAGATTATAGAAGCGAGAGTACCAATCAAGCGTTCAGGGACGTGGTCTTCGGCATTTATGATAGCATAGCCTTCCTTCTCGATAACGCTTTCAGTTTTCCTGTTAGCGTAGAACCAGTTAAGAGACTTTATTATCTCGCCCTTGTAATCCCCCATCAGGTTGACGGCCTTCTCCCTTATGTTCTTACTACCGAGACAAGCGCCAACCCCATAAGAGGGTTTATTCAAACGGCCACAGGCATTCAACAAAGTGGAAAACTCCTTAGCATCTTTAGTAGGGCTGCCCTCAGCCTCCTCCCTCAAAATGAAAATAGGACCCAAAACATCATCGGGATTCTTCTCAGAACCCAGACGCTTAAGGATAATACCGGTAACCAACTTCTTCATATCCTTCTCGTCAAGATGAATAAGCTTCTTGTAGCCGTGCTTATCATGGATCTCAATACCCAACTCCTGCAAAAACTGAACCGCGCCAGCCTCATTGCCAGTAACACCTGGAATGTAAGGGTCGGTACTAAATTCCAACACCTTGTGCAGAGGTCTCGTCTGCATACCAAACATGGACAAACCCTGCTTCACTTCCATCTTACCAGAGTCGACAGCATCTTCCAAGATGTAACTATTCAAGCCGATGAAACCCTTCTTCTCCTGGATGTCACCGATGGCGCCAACGATAGCTATGTGAGCCATGTCCTTATTGTTCTCATTAAGGGCCTTGGCAAAAAGGTAAGTGATTCCAGCACCGGAAACCTCCCAATCACCGTCAACACCATAAAGCAAAGGATTCACGTGAAAGAAAGAAGGCTTGAATTCTTCAGGCTTGTGATGATCCAAAACAAAAATAGAGCGCTTAGGCAACTTCTCCTGGATCAAACTCAGACAGCCAGAACCCAAATCTGTAAAAAAATAAATCTTGTAATCCTCCCTACTCAACTCTTCCAAAACAGAAGCATCAAGCTGCCTCACGATTGAAATCGAGAAGGGGTAATCCTCACGCTCAAAAGCACGAATCAGTATAGAACAGGAGGCAAGACCATCTGAATCTAGATGGGATATAATCCTTATAGGATTCTTCTCCAATCTCTTGAAAGCATTGACAGAACTCTTCACACCCCCCAAAAACTCCTCGTACCCCATTTTATCAAAAAAACAAAAAATTACTCAATCAACAACTTAGCCTTACTCCTATCGTAAGACCAATCAGACGGAAGCTTGCCAATTCTCTTGTAATACTTGGTAAGCCTCCTAATCTTCGATTCTGTAAGCATCAAACCACGCCTTGCGGTCATGTCCTTCTTGTTGGTGTCAAGGTGCTTCATGATGGCAATATCCCTCTTGATAAGGGCAACCAGGTCATAGGGCAACTTGGGCCCGACCTTGTTCTCCTCAAGAATTTTAGAAATCTTTTTCTTAGTGAGAGTTTTAACATTAGGAACGCCGTAAGTATCTCTGAGGATAACACCTATCTCAGAAGCGCTCTTACCAGCCTTGACAAGCTTAACAACAAGCTGCTCTATCTCCTTTGCAGCGTACCTAATCCAGATTGGCTTAACTTTCTTGACCGGCTTCTTACTACCAGCCTTACCCTTCCTTCTTGAATACATCCTTGCCATTTTAAAACACAGAAATAGTTCCACTATTTCTGGTATAGGTAAGCCGAAACCGACCTATCCTCAAAAGTCTTGATTTTAAAGGATTTATAAATCTTATGCTACCTTGTAAACCTTGTCACCAGGTCTCACAACATCATTGACCTTCACACCTATAGAGTCGCCATTACTGGCGCTCTGAACAGGCTGACGGTCAATTTGCATAGAGGCAACAGCCTGTTCGAAATCAGTTGTTGCACCCCTTATGTGAATCTTGTCGCCTGCGTTCAAGGTACCTGTCAACTTAATCCCCGCTACACCCACCTTTGAAAAGTAGGTGAAAACCTCACCAACTTGCACTGGTCCGCTAGATTCAGTTTTTTTAGGTCTTGGCATAAAAGGGTACTAAGTGAAATAAGTATATAAATATTGTGAAATTAATCAAACTTAGGTTATTCTCCTAAGGTTGCCTTACATTCTCTAACTGTCATAGGACTGTTATTAAAATAAGTCACACATTCAGAACTAAATAGTTTCCTATCGGTAGGAAGCCCGTTTTCAAATACTGGAACATCCCTATAATATGAGCAGGTTTCAGAACTGGTGTCAAAACCACGAACATCACCCTCACCTGCCTCTACACATTGTTCACAACAGATGGATTTTATATCTTTTCCTTGCTGCACGCATCCGCTAAACAACAGAAATACAAGAGTAATTAACAAAAATAAAATTTTAACAATAGGTGCAGGCATAAACAATTGTAAGGAGAATAAATATATAAAGATTGTGAAAAGAAAGGATAGCCCCGGGAGGATTTGAACCTCCGTCTCCGCCTCCAAAGGGCGGAATGAATCGCCTTAGTTTTGACCTAATTTGGCCGCTACATTCCGCAGAGTTTTTTCTCTTCTACGGGGCTATAGGGCTATCCTTGAGAATTAGCAATAAAATTTGTTTATAAACATTTCTTTTTATATAATAGATACGTAACCTTGTCTTTTCCAAAGAAAGTATTTGACAAGGTGTTTAGGGTTAGAAGTACCTATCATTTCCATCCACCTATTTAACATCATAGACCCAGAGATTTCATAGCATATTGTGTTATATCTTCTATCTACACATTTATTAAAGTTAAAATTTAACTTTTTAAAAACTTTAGACAGACTAAGCGAAAGTTCATTTTTATACAAAGTAAGCCTCATTCGAGGGTAATAATTAACATCTCTGTTTTGTTTAGCAAATTTTAGGTAACCATCCGTATCAAATAACCCTCTCATGAAAGGGATTAGCAGTTCTCTAGAGCAGGATATCCTTGTCGGAATTTTTATATTTGTCTTCCTACCTCTCACTAAACCCAGTTCATTAATAAAAAACATAAAAACCACCTTATTTTGTAATACTAATTTCCACGCATTTTTATCTTTGACTGGCACTAACTTTGGAGTTTCTCCAAAGTTTTTCTGAAATAAAGGTATGACATATCCTTTGTAGTAATGTAAGTCATCTACAGAACCAGTTATGGTAATCCTGTTCTCAGTATTATGTAAGTGACCATCTCCTAAAATGATGCCACAAAGCTCAGCTATTTCAGGATTTATCTCCATAATTAAAATAATTTAGATGGGTTTATTAAGGCTGCGCGCATACTTGTCGTGACTTCTTATACCTTAAGGTATATAATAAATTAGAAAGGTAAAACAAGAAGTTTTATAAATTATATTTTACTCAGTAAAAAGAAAGTAGAAAATTGGCTGGAATAAATGATTAAGAGGTGAAAAATTGTTCCATCTATTTGTAGAATTAGGCATAATATTACTATTCATTTTCAACATATACATAGCGAAGAAAACAAAAAAATTAGACCTGCTCATAATAGCTACCGTATTTGCAGCCCTGTTCGAGAACCTGCATGTAATACTATTCCAAAACCAGGTCGGGGGATACTACTACAGCGAACAATTCCTCCTCTTCATATACAAAACACCACTCTTCGTGATACTGTCATGGGGAATAATAATATTAAACGCGTACTTAATCGCAACAAAACTCACAAACAAAGTCGGAAGGATATTCCTAACACCAATACTGGTCCTGCTCGTGGACTTCGCACTTGAATTCTTCGCAGTAAAACAAGGGTACTGGACGTGGATCGGTTATGATGCAACACAAGGACTGTTCGGAGTGCCTGCAAGCAACTTCATATCCTGGATGCTGATAACCCTGGCGCTGGTATTCTGCTACGATGAACTCGAAGAAAAATGGGCCGTGCCGATAGTTGCATACATACTCTTTGTTTTAATTGCAACAGGAGAGGCATTCATAGTGGACATGCTGGGAATTGATCCAAGCCAATACACTTACCTGATATGGTTCATAATAATCTCAATGCTCATAGCGACATTGGCTTTATGGAAACTAAAACAGAAAGAAGAGATCAAAACAAAATACCTAACCCTGGCGGTATTGTCAAGAGCGGCGTATTACATCTTTGCGCTTATACTCGTTTTTTCAAACGCTGAACTGTCAAGAACGATATGGCCAATCATCATCTACGTATTCTTAATAGAAGCAGCGATAATAATAGCAGTTTATTATAAAAAAAGAAAAATAAAATTTGTTTCTTCTTTTTCTTCTTAGAGCCACAACATGAACCAGCCATAAAATCACCTCTTGGCATGATAAATCAGATAGCCTTTAAAAAATTTTCTCAACTGCCCTTCCTCTTGTACCTACCTCTCTTCTCAACAACAACAAAACGATCAAGAACAGCCTCGGCATTCAATCCGGTATCCCTGTAACCTTCCAAGACAGCGTCGAAACACTCCTCGAAATGCCTGTAATGCTTACTCTCCAAGGCCTGCCTGAGGAGATGCAAGTCAACGGCCTTGTCCTCAACCTTGTTCGAAAAAAAACCGAGACCGAAATCTATGAAAAAAATCTTACCCCCCTTGAGTATGAAGTTAGAAGTTGTCAAATCGCCATGGATTATGTTAGCATCGTGCAACAGAGCAACAGACTTGCCAAGCTCACGGCAGAGCTCGAGACGCTTAGCTTTGGGCATATCATCGAGCACATCCCTCACAGTATCGCCTTCAACGAACTCCATAACTATCCTCATATCTGAATCGGAAAACTCAAAAACCTTGGGAACGTTAATGAGAGAAGACGCTGAAAAAAGAAGCTTATTCTCACGACGAGTACAAAACTTCCTGATCCTCATGTCTATTTCTGGATGACGGTAACCCTTCCTTACTCTCTGTTTAACCACTTTACCATCTTCAAGATAAAGTATGGCTTCTGCACCGCGGCCAATAACCTTCTTCATGATGAGAAAGAAAAAAGAACAGTTTAAAAACTTATTTCTTGAACAGGCTGAAGAACTTCTTGTTGGACTGCTTCCTACCCTTATCTATGCTTTCGAAAGCCTTGTTAATCTCCTCGTTACCCCAGCCGGCCTTCAAAGCAGACTCCCTCAACTTCAACCTTGACTCACCCTTCTTTATAGAACCCCCAATGTAAGAAACAAGCTTTGAAACATCCCTCACCGGCTTCTTAGTGGTAATCGGCTGAATGGTACCGGCACCGAACTTCATCATAGGCTTACCCAAAACAACCTTGGGCTCTTCCTTCTTTTTCTTCTTCAACTTGATTATATCCTTCTTTATCAAAAAGTAAGCGGTAATAGCACACACTATCAAGATTAGAAGTATTATAATAATCCACCACAACAGGCCAAGGCCACCACCTTTTTTCTTACCTCCACAATCGTCCGGACAGTTATCAGCGTCTTCAGGGTAATCTTTTGAAGAGTCACACTTCCCGTCCTGGTTGCAGCGAGGCCAGCTGTCCTCATTATCGTTAATTCCATCACCATCAGTATCGGGATTGTTCGGGTCTGTACCGTCACGTATCTCATCCTCATCACACAAAGTATCCCCATCAGAATCTGTACAACCAGATGTGCAAGAATTAATCTGATACCTATTGCCGCCGCAACAGTAACCCGAAGTTCTCTTAACGCTTTCGCACAAACATTCGGAAGTTATCTCGCCATAACCACAAAGTTCCTGACAAGCAGGGCACGGACCTCCACAATCAACGCCCTCCTCACCCTGGTTCTTAGTCTTATCAAAGCAGGTTGGAGTTGGCCCACCCGGACCGCCATCTTCACAAACCGAGCTGATCAAGCAAGAATCATCATCACAATCTATTAAAGTATCACAGTCCTCATCCTTCTTACCTGAGCAAACCTCAGCAGTTTCAGTCTTGGCACCTGAACAAGCAGTCCAGTTACCTCCGAAACAAATCTGAGTACCCTTCTCACACTCACCAACATCTGTGCCGCATTCCTGCGTGGCATTATTCTCACAGATACAACCATCATCAGGATAACCATCACAATCCTCATCCAAACCGTTATCACAAACTTCCGGTCTTGGACCTATGTAGTTACTGCTACAGAAACTCCAGAAGCCGTTCAAGCAGCGCTGGATGCCTTCCCTGCACAAACCCTCATCAACACCGCAAATACGTGTGGTGTTAAACTCGCAAGGGCATCCCTCATCAATCGTGGCATCACAATTATCATCCTCACCGTTGCAAAGCTCATTAGCGTCAGGATGTATCGCAGCAAGGGTATCATCACAATCGCAACCAACAGCATCACCGAAGCAAGCACAATAACCATCGTTATCATCATCTACACATACTGCGGGGTCACAAGGCTTCAACTCGTTAGGCTTCGAATATTCAGTACCACAACCAGTTAAGTCTGTACAAACCCTAGTTGTGTTATCGGACATCTTGGAACAGTTCGTCCAAGCAGTACAATCCCAATCCTCCAAACAGGAAGGACCGCAACTGCCCAGGTCATACTTACATGACAAGCTACAAAGAAGGAATCCGCCGAACCTTCCGAAGTTACTGCAGTCCTTGCCTCTCAAGTCACTGCCGTCACACTCCTCACCAGATTCAGCGACGTTATTGTTATCACAAATCAAACTGCACTCACTCCTGTCAAACATACACAGATCAGTACATTGCAACAGGCCTCCCGTGAACATGTCCAAGTCATTGCAAGTCCAATCCCTCAAATCATCACCGTCACAAACCTCGCCAGGCTCAGCAACCCCATCATTATCACATACATAATTATTACATTTAGTGAAATTAAACTCACAATTATTACTGCACTCAAGAGTTCCGCCAGTAAAGCCGAAGAACTGACAAATCCTGCCATCGAGATCCGTACCGTCACAAGCCTCGCCAGGCTCGGCAGCGTTATCGTTATCACAAGATACGCTCTCACAGCTGCTGTAATCATAGCTGCAATCAACCTCACACAACAAAGTACCACCAGCAAAGCCCATAGAGGTACAAGACTGACCGTTCAGATTTGAACCGTCACACTCCTCACCAGACTCCACTATTGCGTTACCGCAGACGGGCTGAGGAGCGACACACTGACTTGTATCAAGTAGACAAGCAAGAGCGTTACCCTGAGGATAACAACTCAAAGAACCGCTGATGAAATTATCAAAGTCTGTACAGCTCTTACCATCAAGATTCATGCCGTCACACTCCTCACCATCATTTATCTGATTATTACCACAGATGCCTGGATTATCAGGAGTACAACTGGCTGTGTTGAAATGACATTCCTTAACAGTACCTGGCGCATTACAAACCAAAGTGCCCCCTGTGTAAGAATCGAAATCACTGCAAGTCATACCGTTCAAGTTGAAGCCGTCACAAGTCTCACCAGCTTCAACAACGTTATTACCACACTCAGCAACACCACCTGTACAGCCCCTCTTATCAAACAAGCAAACATCGTTACAAGTCAAGACGTTTCCAGGCAAACCGAAATACTGACAAGTCTTACCGTTCAAATCGGTGCCGTCACATTCCTCACCAGGATCCTTGAAATTATCATGATCGCAAACAACACCTGTACAATCATCAAAGTCAAAAGTACACCTGTCACACTTCAGAGTTCCACCTAAATAACCGAAGTATTCACAACTCTTACCATCGAGATTAGTGCCGTCACATTCTTCAGTTTCATCAAGCTCGTTATCGTTATCGCAACTAGTCACAACACTAAACGCTCCGTTAACGAACTTGTAACAACCGTAGTCACCGTCCTGGAAGAAGTTGTCACAAACAAAAGTCTTAACTGGCTGAGTGCCTATATCCCCAATTGTGGTGGTGTATTTGCAAGCAGCTGAAGTATTAATGGTTTCAGCAGAACACCACAGACCATCGGTACAACTTTCAAGGGGGGTATTAAAGTTATCAGACTTACAGAAATAAACATGCTTATCACAAACACCGCCCTCATCTACGTCAACCTTATTATTACAATCGTTATCCTTGTTGTCGCAAATCTCAGGAGCACCAGGGAAAACAGTGGGGTCTTTATCGTCACAATCCTTGGTATAATGCATGTATCCTATGTTCTTGGAAGGAAAACCATCTAAATCCTGGTCCACCCACTCACACTGACAATTATCATTACATACTTGCCCGAACTTGCAACCAGTACCTATATCACCAGGGTATGCAAGGTGACATTCAGCAGGAGAACCGCATTCTGTGTGACAATAGCCCATAATAGTCTTCGGGGCCCTACAATAATCGTCTTTATCATCGTCACACGAAGAGCTTAAAACTACCAAAAAAATGAGCAAAATAGCTATAGAAATAAAGTATATCACCTTTTTAGTGGATTTTTTCAAACCTTATCACCACTCTTCATCTGCATACTTAATATCACCATCCATTACCATTACCATCACCATTATCATCAGTGCACTGACATTCACTACTATCAATCTTACAAGCTGAGGTGCACGTCAAGTTACCCTCGCAACCCTCGCCCATGTATGAAGCACAACCTGCATAAATGCCGAAATCGGTTCCGTCACACTGCTCAAACGACTCCTTAACACCATTCGGATTGCAGGTTATTGGCTTATTACAATCACGATCCAAACCAGGCACACAGTCAGGGTCACAAACGCCGTTCTCAACACTGTTACAACAATCACCGCCTGCATCAGTTACAGGAATACCATGTTCGCTGCAACAATCGATATCAAGATAACCCACTCTGTTAGAGAGCTTAGGACAGTTAGGATCACAGGTGTCATCAGTAACTGGATTACAACCTGGCGACCCACAATTAGGATCAGCCCCTGTACAGTGAATATCACATGAAGCAAAGCCGCGCCTCTCAGGACTGCTTGGATAACACAAACCACCCAAATATGTCTCATCAGCACAGTCTGGATCCATACGAATTGCACAATCCAAATCACAAACCTTATCATACTCGGGGTTGCAGCAATCATTCATCTGGCTGGTACAAATTAATGTACCACAATCCGGATCGAGATTTTGAGTGCATTTACGGTTACAAATATCCCCTGCAGAAGCATCACACTCTTTAGTCACCTGACAAACACCAAGCTGGATAGGATCGCCGGCAAGAACCAACCCATCAAACGGAACTGTGTTGAAACCTGGTATGAAACAATCGGTAGGAACACACTTGTTGTTCTTAATAACGGCAATGTAACCAATGTAATCTATCTGAGCAGAAACACTGTAATAACTTCCAGAAAGCTGAGTAACAGTACTCTCATAAGTATTCCACGCACTATCTTCGTTGAGACCCAACTCATCATAAACAGCAACAACAACGTTAACCTTATTGAAACAATCAACGTCAATATCACGGAAGAAAAGCTCTATCATCTGAGGATTTTCCAAAGGACCGTGAATACTGTAATCGTAAACGTTGCCGATCACCCTGTCGCACTCCTCAAGCCCTTCAGCAGAACAATCAGGGACTATGGTAACAGTCAACTCACCAGAAACAGGAGTAACACAACCAAGAGGCTTGCAACAAACACCACCAGAATTACAAACATACCTTGAATCAACCCTGTTAATACACATCTTATCCAGGGGGCAGCAGAAAAATCCGTTAGTCTCGCAAGTATAATCTGGAACAGCTACCCTAAACATTTTATCGATAACAACTGTTTCGTTATTGAAAAGCTTTGCATGATATGTTCCGGGGGCCTTGCCAGCTATATCCATAGAATAAAAACCATACCTGTTTGGCATGGAAACTGGAATTACCCCTTCCTCTTCCCTGTAAACAACACCGCTGGGACCCTCAATCTGAAAGGTTAAGTTATCCCCCCCATCTATATTGAAGTTGGCTACGAAAAAAACAGTAGAATCGTCTGTAGTGAATTGATAAGACTCTACATCGCAATTTATTATAACGGTCTGCAAAAAATTCTCGTCATCAAAATTGCCCTCTGCGCTTATCTCCTTACAAACCCACGAGTTAATAGCGGAGAAAGAATCCACGGAAAAAGACATAAGAATAAATAAAGAGACTATGCAGATTCCAAAAAATAAATTTTTTCTCATCCTATCTTACAAGCTATGCAAACACCACCTATGCCAACAAAGTCTCCTGGATTAAAGGTGAAGGTTATTCCAGTAACCTTGACCGTAACAGTACTACTCCCTGTGTACCTGCAATTAACGTTAACAGGAACAGAGGCACAACCACGTTCAACAAGACTGTACTCAGCATAAAACCTCTCAAGGTTCTTAGTATAAGCCCCCTTAGAAATGCTTATGGGGTAGATGACAACAGCACTGACCATAGACTTATCAGAAGTGAGAGTAGTGTTAACAGAAACTATATCTTTCGGCTTAACAACCAATTCAGGAAAGTCAGCGGTAAAATTAGGACAATAAACAAGGTAAGATTTTACGTAATCAGCAAGAGCTCCTTCATAGTCAGGGTTAGGACCCCTGCCAAGCCTCGTGACGCCGTCACGCAAGGTCTGCTCAACACAAGAATCAACATACTTCTGGACATCAGAAAACTGCTCAGGAGGTATCTCAGGCCGCTTAGGAGCATACACAGTGAAATAAACAACTGCCAAAACAAAAAGAATAACTATTCCTATAATAATAAATATAGTAAGCTGACCCTTTTTTTGCATATACAAATTAAGACAAATAACAGAATATAAATCTTTCTGTTCAGAACTTCATTTTCTTGCCTTTAAACTTCTTAACCAACTTGTTAAGGTCCTTAGGAGCACCCTTACCAGACATCAACTTCATAAGCTTCTTACTCTGCTTGTACATCTTCAACAACTCACGAACATCAACTGTAGAAACACCAGCACCCTTAGCAATCCTATCAATCCTCGACCTTGTGATGATATCAGGGTTCTCCAACTCCTCCCTTGTGCAAGAATTAAAAATATGCTTCCACTTCTCAAGCTTCTCATCCTGAACCTTCAACATGTCCTTCGGAATGTTAAGATTCCCCATGCCCGGAATAAGATCAACAACCTTAGAAAGAGGACCCATCTTCTTCATGGCCTGCATCTGCTCATACAAATCGATAAAATTGTAATCACCCTTAAGCATTTTCTTGCTTAAGTCCTTTGCCTGCTCCTCACTCATGGCTTCCTTAGCTTTTTCCAACAAAGCCTCAAGGTCGCCCATGCCGAGCAAGCGAGAAACAAAACCTTTGGGATTAAACTCCTCTAAGTCATCAATCTTCTCGCCAACGCCAATAAACTTGATAGGCGCTTGAGTAACGGCACAAGCAGACAAAGCGCCACCTGCCTTGGCAGTACCGTCCATCTTGGTAACAACTATGCCGGTAATGTGACAGGAATCATGAAACTGCTGCGCCTGCTTCTGCGCTGCCTGGCCTATGTCAGCGGAAATAACAAGCAGGTTCTCATCAGGACCTATTACCTTGTTGAGAGTTTCAATCTCTTTAACCAAATCCTTGGAAAGAGCGTCACGACCAGCGGTATCGATAATAACCAAGTCATACTTGTTCAAATCCTGCTCAAACCTCTTGTAAATCTTAACAGGGTCCTTTTCCTTACGCTCGATGAAAGAAGGAATCTGAGCGTGCTTAGCAACCTGCTCGAGCTGATCCATGGCAGCAGGCCTGTGAACATCCAAACCAAGGGCAGCAACCTTATAGCCGCGCTTTGAATAATACTTAGCAAGCTTGCCGATACTGGTTGTTTTACCAGAACCGAACAAACCAACCATCATAATCTTGAAAGGCCTCTTCTTTGTTATAACAATCTCAGCCTTTTCCTCACCCAAAAACTTCACAAGCTCATCGTAAACAATCTTAATGAGGTACTCCTTCTTGGTCATGCCCTTCGGAGGCTCCTCCTTCAAGGCACGCTCCTTAATCGACTTGGAAAGGTCAAAAACGAGCTTGACGTTAACGTCAGCAGAGAGCAAAGCACGCTGAATATCCTTAACAAGCTCATCAATCAAACGCTCGTCAACAAAGAGACTTTGGGCTATCTTTTTCAGCGTACCTTTCAACGAATCTCCAAGCTTGTCTAACATAATAAGGCTGAGAGAGGTTAAATTTATAAAATTTGGGGTTTTTAAAGAAATACATGAAAAAACTGGTTGTATTCTACTCTAGAACCGGGACAACGAAGAGGGCAGCAGAAATTCTGGCAAGAGAGATAAAATTGGAAAATAAAATAAAAGAATGGATAAAAAACATTAAGCTTTAGTAATTATCAGAATAGCATAGTCCTCTGCTCTCACGCCGCGAGGGAAAGCCTTGAAGTTTGTTATGTTCAAGCCAGAAACAATCTTAGAGCTTCCAGGGTAGATTTTCATACCAGACACATCATCCGTGTCGATTAGTATATAAGAAGACGCGACACCTGTAAGAGTGACCTCAATGCCCTCGATAGACTGGGGCTTGTCTACGTAAAACAAGTACTCGTCATAGCCGAGAGTTAGCGGACTAAACTTCAGAGTAGCCATGCTAGAATCGGGATCTGTGTTAACGTAATTTATGCTAAGCACAACAACCTCCAAGCCATTAACAATCTCCACCTGCTTGGTGGACATAATCTCACGGGTAACCCCAGAAACATCCACCAAAGTCTTACCATCATTTGAAACATCCAACAGCTTAATTGTCTTGCCTTCAAAATCCACAGACTCACTAATCTTCATAACAAAGGTATCTGTAGGGGTTATTTCTGGTGTAGTTATTGGAATCTCAGTCTCTTCCTCTTCTATCGGACACAGCGAAGCGTCACTAACTACAGATCCGTCAGAACAAACATACTTAACTGGTTGTTGACAACCAGCCAACAAAAAAACAAGAAAAAGAGAACTAAGTAATAAAATAATAAGAGGACACCATTTTTTAACCATAGAAAGTGTTAACAAAGGCGAGTATAAAAAAGTTACTATTTTTTAAAATTAAAGTCCTATCGACTTAATTATTTTGTACTTATCAAACTTCTCCAGATCACCATACCCCTGACCTACACCCAAGAACATTATCGGCTTACCAGTAATGTAACTAACAGAAATAGCTGCACCGCCTTTCTCATCTATGTCTGCCTTAGCAAGAACTATACCGTCAAGTGTTACGGCCTCGTTAAAAGTTTTAGCCTGCTCAACGCAGTCGTTACCAGTGATAGCTTCACCAACAAAAATCTTAAGGTTCGGCTTAGCAACCCTCATGATCTTCTTCATCTCATTAATAAGGTTAACGTTGCTGTGCATCCTGCCGGCAGTATCTATCAGAACAACATCTATGTTATGAGCCTTGGCATACTTCTCAGCGTCAAAAGCAACAGCCGCAGGGTCAGCACCGTAGTCGTGCTTGACAACCTTAACACCAAGCTTACTTCCGTGCTCCTCAAGCTGGTGGATGGCAGCAGCCCTGAAAGTGTCAGAAGCTGCGATCACAGAAGTAAGATGATTATTCTTCAAGTACTGAACGAACTTAGCGATGGTAGTCGTCTTTCCAGAACCGTTAATGCCAACGAAAACAATAACATAAGGCTTCTCAGATTTTTTTATTTCAGCAACCAAATCAAAATCAGGCTCCCTGAACAAATCCTCTATGCTCGACTTCAAGCTCTTAACTATAACTTCTTTGACATCCGAACGCTTTATCGGAACTTCAACAAGATCCTTCTTCAAATCGCTTTTTATCTTATCAATCACTTCAACAGCCACGTTGTTCTCCATTAAGACAACTTCCAAATCCCAGAACAATTCGTTAAATTTATTTTCAGAAATCTTTGTCGTTGTGACCTTTTCCGTCAGCCTAGCAAAGAAACCCTTCTTCTTTTCAACTTTTTCAGGTTTCTTCTCTTCTACCTTGGGCTCTTCTTTTACAACTTCCTTCTTCTCTTCAATTTTGGGTGGCTCTTCCTTCACCTCAGGAATTTCTTCTTTTTCTTCTACCTTTTCAGGAATTTCTTCTTTAACAACTTCCGGCTTTTTCTCTATTTTTTCTTCTACTTTCTCAACTAATTCAGGCTTTTCTTCCTTGACCTCAGGAGCTTCCTCCACTTTCTTTGTGAACTTAGAGAGGGCTCCTGCAAGCTTGTCTTTCAAAAACTTAAACATAGAAAAAAGGGGTATGAATAAGGTTTATAAATATTGTCAAAAAGACAGATGCATTACAATGAAATCAGCTTTTTTCTTCTCCTATAACCACGTCTTCAAGACCTTTATGATATTTCTTTATCATATTCCTAAACATTTGAAGCAGTTCCTTACCCTTCTCCTTCTTCTCATCAGGGGGGAGTCCTATGAATCCAACTAAGCATCCACACTTAATTAACTCGCCTTTCCTATCATAAAAGTCTAACATGTTTCCGTCAGGTGTCCTTACAGTAAAAACACTCAAACCCCCACCAATTAATTGGTGCTGCGTATAGACCTTCATAAAACCGTCCAGGGTCTTATTCTCGGGATCTACATAATGTTTTCTCACATCAAAATTAGTGAGGTAAAGCTCTATTTCACTTTCAAGATATTTTGACCTTAAAATATGACCAGCTCTATCCTTACCAATTCTGTAGCCAAAGAAATTCCTGTCAGGAAGCAATTTAGTGTAAGGTATAGTTGACATCTCTTTTTCATCAAACTCCATTTCTTCCAAATTGCTATACTTAGTTCTTAAGGTCCTAAACGCCTCGATCATAGACCTAGGTTTATCATCCAACTTCGTATCGGGTACAGGTAGGCCAAAGACACCGACGTAACAAGCACATTTGAAATGCTGAAACTTTGGGTCGTCTTGCTGGTGCCAGGCCAACTTATTGCCGGAAGGAGTAAAAACCTTCATGGCAGCCATCGGAGGGTTCAGGTTCTCGTATTGAATGTAAAACTTTGATTTTCCGTCGTGAGTCCTGTTTTCAGGATTGATGTAGAAGGTTTTGAAACCGAATTTTGACAACAAATCATAGGTTTCCCTATCTGTATCAGCAGTTGATAGTATATGACCATCCTTACGCTTTCCAACCTGAAATGGAAACAGATACATACAACCCCCAAAATACCTAGACGAGGTATAAAAAATAGCTTATTAACCTATTTATAAACCTTTTGTTTGTAACTACTAATTGATAGTTATTTATTAAACATTTTTTTGATAACCAAGGTTGCATAGCTGCCGGGCGGAAGCTTAAAGTCAAGAACTGCCTTTAGCTTGCCCTTGTGAAGCTCGTCTTTGGAGTATAAAAGCTTTAAATCATCGACGGTAACAAACATCTTCCTTTCATTACCCTCAGAACTCAACTCAGGAGTGCTCTTCATTATGAAGTCTTCTTTCCTCAACTTTTCCTTCTTCATCAAATCTTCATAGATATTAGCAATTTCCTTGTTTTTGAAATCCGTCAAAAAGCCAAGTATGGGAAAAGTACCATTCTTCAACTTCTCATTCGAAAAAACAAACTCACCTTTAGAATAATCAACTGTGTAATACTTCTTGTATTTAGACTTAAGGTAGGCTGCCAAAGCCTGGTTGAACAGTAAACTCTGGTAGGCATTAACGTAAAGCCTCAACAACTTCTTGCCAAGCTTTCTTAACGAACCAAGATAATCAGACTTATCCCACCTCAGACGAAGCGTATAACAAGCCTTCCTATACTTGCCCTTAACCAACGCCTTACCGAGAATAGCATTCCTTCCCCCAAACCTCTGATCGTCATAATAATTCTCAATAAAAGAAATCTTATCATACTCCTTCTCAAGGTTCCTGACTATTACCTTGAAATGATTGGCCTTAAGCTGACCAAGCTTCAACCTCTCAGTGCCATTGCCAACAACCTTAATCTTAATGTCTTTTATTTTCAAAGACTCCAACCTTTGCCTCGAAACGTTAAGCACAGAAACATACTGCTTTGTGACAGCCTGCTTATCCTTAATGCCTGCAACGTTAAAGTATTTTTCCTTAACATTCACCCTAGAAGCTATGGCCTTGATAGCATCGTTAGTATTCCACAGCCTTTTCTCGAGGATGAAGTAGGTGTAAGGACCATTACCTAACTTGATTTTTGGAATCTCCTCTACGATAAAATCCTCGGGAAGCTGCTTTATCAGGTACATGAAATTGAAGTAAACAAGAAGTTATTTAAAATTATGGTTAGAAAGTTTTAAATATTTTCAAAAGAAGGTTATTAACATGGCAAAAAAAGAGAAGGGTAATGTTAAAAAAGTCAACTGGTACGCAAACTACCTTTTGATGCTGTGCGTTCTTTCAGCACTTTGGGGGTATTTCACAAGAGCAGGAGTGAAAAGCTTCCAAGGGATGCTATTCCTTTTGTTCTTCGGAGGATTCTTCATCACAACAGGTTACGTGGCAATAAAACACAAGGTAATGTTCAGCATGGGCGTTCCGGTAAATGAACAAAAAAAGAGAGAAGTTAACAAATATGTAGGAGTAATATTCATCCTGATAGGTATGCTGCTTCTGTTTACAATAATAAAAACACTATGAAAAAAATAATAGTACTGCTAGACGGACTCGGGGATTCCAAATACAAAGAACTGGGAAACAAAACACCGCTAGAAAAAGCAAAAACACCCCACATGGACTTCATGGCAAGAGAAGGGAAAGTGGGGATGATTACGGTAATAGCAAAAAACATAGCACCAGAATCTGACGAAGCAATGATAACGCTTCTGGGATTTGACCCGTTCAAAGTGCACACAGGAAGAGGCGTGATCGAAGCACACGGAGCGGGGATAAAAATAGACGGAGCTGTGGCACGGTGCAACTTCTCCGAAACAAAAAAAGGGATAATAACAAGGATACAGGGAGCAACAGAAAAACAGGTAAAAAGATATGCAAAAAAATTCAGCGATGAAAAAATAAAGATAATACCCACAGTAGATTACAGGGCTATAATGAAAATAAAAACAAAAAGCTCGCCTAGAGTAACGAACACCCACCCAGGGTACAGGATAGCAAAAAACTACGTCTCAACAGCACTACCTATAAGAGGAAGAAAGTTAAGGGTGCTGAGGTGCAAGGCATTAGAAAAAAATGCAGAAGAAACAGCCAGGACAATCAACGAATTCACAAAAAAGGTAGAAAAAGCCCTGAAAAACAAAACAATAATAATGAGGGGCTGTGGGAATAGACTGCCAAAACTGAAAAAGCTTAAGGGAAAGTGGGCTTTGCTTGCTGACATGCCAGTAGAAATTGGTGTAGGAAAACTAGCCGGAATGAAGATACTGTCAAAAAGCCCAGACCTCAAAAAAACTTTTGAAACGATAAAGAAAAACTTCAACAAATACGACAACTTCTACCTGCAGATAAAAGGACCTGATACATACGCGCACCAAGGAGATGTCAAAGGGAAAGTGAAAGCCATAGAGAAAATAGACAGGGAATTCATAAGTAGAGTAAAAAAATTAAACGCAGTCATATGCGTAACAGGAGACCACTCAACAGAATGCAAACTGAAAGCACACTCAAAACTTCCAGTACCTTTCCTGATTTACGGAAAAGAGAAAAGCAAAGCAAAAAACTTCAGCGAAAAAGAATGCAAGAAGGGAATGAAAATTTACGGAAGAGAACTGCTAAAATTACTGTAGGAAAGACCTGATTTCAGGCTTATCCCCGTATTTTTTCTTCAACTTGTTCAAAGCATCTTCTTCAATCTGCTTTATACGCTGCCTGGTGAGCACATAACTTTTACCCACCTCTGCAAGAGTTAACTCACTTTTGCAGCCTATACCAAACCTCTTCTTCAGAATATCCGCCTCCCTAAAAGACAAAATGGAAAGGATTCTATCAATCTCCTTAGACCTGCTGCTCTGGTCTATTCTAGCTATAATCTCCTCTTCAGGATTACTATACTTATCATAAACAACCAACGATTCCAATTCTGAGTCACCGTCCTCAACAACAACCCTATTCAAAGAAGATGTTTTCCTAACCGCACAAGCATCACGGCTCCGCTTAACATACTCCACAGGGAGACCAATCATACTTGAAACCTCCTCATCGTCAGGGATGCGATTATTCTCAGCAAAAAACTTTCTCATAACCCTATTTGTCTTATTAATCAACTCGTTCAAGTAAACTGGCACCCTAATCAGATTATCCCTATCAATTATCTCCCGGATCATGGCCTGATCGATCCACCAAGAAGCATAAGTAGAGAACTTATAACCTTTTGAAGGATCAAACTTCTTAAATGCACGCATCACACCAAGCCTCCCCTCCTGTTCCAACTCATCCCTCGTAATAGATTTAGCATAACTCGCGAAATGAATAGCACGCTTCCTTATTAAACCGTGATTATGCCACAACATTATGGAACCATAATAATTAGCATGGTCCTCAAGTTCAGAAATCTTACTAAGAGCTGCATCAAGAGCCCCCTTACTAAACCTCTTCTTATCCGTTGAAACATAAGAATAAGCATCACCCATCAATTTTGCAACACGCTTAATACCAACAGATGACAAACCAATCCTAGACTCTACCTTCCTTATCTTACCCAAAATGGTTAAGAATTTATTACTCAACTCAACTTCCTCCTCACGAGTCAAGAGCCTTCGTTCTTTTGGAAAATTGTAGATAGTTGGCTCTTTCAAAAGGTCTGACATATCAAACCTCTGACTCGGCTCAGGGTATTTGTTTATTGTTATGCCGTTGTAAGAGCTCTTAACAAGTATGTTATAAAACTCCCTGTTGAAGTAAGCCACACCTTCAGACTTACCGTCACGCAAAACAACCCGGGAAGCAGGAATAAAATCCCCCTTGAAACTCTTAACGTGACTATCAAAAAAAGGCTTAAGCTTCCAGTAATCAATATCTTTAGACTTCATATCATCAAACTTAACAAAAACATCACCACAAATCAATTCCAGCTTCTTGCTTATGCTCTGACTGAGACGCTTTGAAAACTTCTTGACAGGACCGCCCAACTCCTTAACAACCAAGGGGTTGCAAATAACAAAATTCTGAACTCCTGTAAAAACCTTAATACCGTAATTAGGATGCTTCCCCAGAAAATCGTTAACTATAGAACTGGAAACCCCCGCAGAATTGGCTACGTCATAAAGCTTTTCCCAATTCAAGGTCTTACGATAAAAATTGTGAATATCCGTACCGGTAACAGGCTTTCCGTCCAAACCCCCTATAAAAGAATCTATCCTGCGAGTAACTCCCCTGCCCGGAGTGAGGTAAGAAGGCTCAAGAACCCTCAAAACATCATCCTTCATGTAAGTATCATTACGCTTCAAAATAGCAAGATTATCTTCTTTCCTGACCCTAGATTGCATAAAAACCCCCGTTTTTCCTTACCAAGAAAGGTATTTAAATCTAACCTTTGAAAAAATAACCATTACAAAACACAAAACTTTTTTAATAAAACAAAAATCAGACTAAATATGACAGAGGTGAAGATAGTTTTCGAAACCCTCTATGAGATCCTCAGGAGGGAGAAATACAAAAACGAGCTCCAACAGCTCGAACCGACATTCTACTCAGACGTCGTAAAATACCTGGCAGAAAAAACAAGCCTATTAGAATCCCAACAGAGCAAAACAAGCATATTCGCTTCAGCAGAACTCCAAAAGACCCAGAAAACAGTCGAAAACGTAAAGAAAATACTGAAAGAACTGTACGAAAAGAGGGAGAGCAAGATAATACAACTTGCGAGAGTGGCAGCATTGATGGGAGAGACAGCAGAGCTGCCAGAAATACTGCCTGAAGAAAAGGGGCTATTCAGGGAGGTAAGAGACACGATGCTAAGATACAGAAAAGGGGTGCTGAATAACATCCTGCAAGTTAACCACCCGAAAATAGAAGAACCCGAAAAACCGAAAGAGTTAAAAAGCGACAAAAAGTTAGAAACAAAATTAGTGAGGTTCATTAGCCCCACACCGAAGTTCATCGGTGATGACCTGAATGTTTACGGACCTTACGACGAAGAGGACATGGCAGCCCTACCAACAAAGGTTGCTAACGTGCTGATAAAGAAAAATCGAGTAGAACAAATAAAATGAAACTGCCAAAAGCAAAGAAAAGATACTGCCCGTTTTGCAAAAAACACACGGAACACAGCGTGGCAATGGCAAAGAGGGGAGGCAAGAGAGGAAGCCTCAAGAGGGGATCCATAGCGAGAGCCAGGTACAGGGGCAAAGGAAGAGGTTTTGGAAACTTGGGAAAGTACGGCTCAAAGCCAACAAAACCAAAGATGTCAGGAGTAAAATCAAGCAAGAAGACAGACTTGAGGTTCAAGTGCAAAGTTTGCGGCAAAACACATGTTCAAAAAGCAGGAATAAGGGCAAAGAGGACGGAGTTCAAGTAAAATGGAAGAACAACCAAAGGAATCAAAAAGCAAATTCATTAAGGTAAGATGCCCGAAGTGCAAAAACGAACAGATAATATTCGGCAAAGCAAGTAGTGTAGTAAAATGCCTAGTATGCGACAAAGCCCTCAGTGACCCAACAGGCGGCAAGGGAAGAATAAAGGCAAGAATACTGGAAGTTCTCGAGTAAACATAGAAAACCTTAAAAACAAACCTTTTCATAAAAAATAAAGATGTTCTACAAGAAATCAGGAATACCGGAAGAAGGAGAATTCGTAATCTGCACAGTCAAGAAAATATTCCCACACTCAGTTTTTGTTGACCTGGACGAGTACGAAAACAAGGAAGCGATGATACACATATCGGAAATCTCACCGGGAAGAATAAGAAACATAAGAGATTTCGTAAAAGAAGGAAGAAAACTCGTGTGCAAGGTTTTAAGGATAAACAAAGAAAAAGGACAGATAGACCTCTCTCTAAGAAGAGTACCCTTATCAGTAAAAAAACACAAAAACGAGGAATACAAACAGGAGCAGAGAGCAGAAAAGATTCTTGAAGGGTTGGCACAAAAAACAAAAACAACTGTGCAAGAAATTTACAACGAATTCGGCAAAGGCATAGTGGAAGAGTACGGAAACTTCAACACGTTCTTCCAGGAATTCATAGCAGGCACGACAACAATGGAAAAAGCAAAGGTACCAAAAAAATACCAAAAAACATTTGAAGAAATACTAAAAGACAAGATAAAACCAATAAAAGTAAAGATAGAAACATCGTTAATGCTCACAAGCGAATCACCAGAAGGGATAGAGCTGATAAAAAAAGCCTTGAAAGAAGCTGAAAAGGTAGCAAAAGAAAAGAAATACGAGCTTGAAATAAGCTACGTAAGCGCACCGAAATACAGACTCGTTCTAACAACAAGCGATTACAAAACAGGAGAAAAAGAAATACAAGAAGTAGCAAACAAGGCGATAGAAGTCATAAAAAAAGAAGGAGGCGAAGGGGAACTCCTCAAAAAATGAACAGAGAAATACTTAAATGCTCCAAATGCAATACATACACATTAAAAGAGAGCTGCCCAAAGTGCGGTGAAAAAACACTCAGCCCAAAACCAGCAAGGTTCAGCCCGCAGGACAAGTGGGGCGAGTGGAGAAGAAAGGCAAAAAAGGAACAAGGGATTATCTGATGCACAACGTAAGAAAAATAGAGGATGTGAAAATAAAAAACCCAATTCTGATAGAAGGGCTGCCTGGAATAGGCAACGTAGGCAAGATAGCAATGGACTACATGGTAGATTCCTTGAAACCAAAAAAGATATTCGAAATACACTCAGACGGATTCCCTCATGCTGTTTTTGTAAACGAACAAAATTTAGTTGACCTACCAACAATAAGGATATTCCACAAAAAAATAAAAGACAAAGACTTCCTCTTCCTAGCAGGAGATGTGCAGCCAATCGACGAAGCGTCATGTTACGAGTTCTGCAACAAGGTACTGGACATAGTACAGGACATGAAAGTCAAAGAAGTGATAACCCTTGGAGGGATAGGACTACAAAACGTGCCGGAAAACCCGCAAGTTTACTGCACAGGAAACAGCAAACAAATAATACAAAAATACAAATCACCAAACCTCAAATGCGACATTTACGGGATAGTCGGACCAATAATGGGGGTATCAGGCCTGCTAGTTGGACTAGCAAAGTACAGAGACATACCGTCCATAGCGATGTTAGCAGAAACATTCGGGCACCCTACATACGTAGGGATAAAGGGAGCAAGAGCGATACTGACGGTACTGGACAAAAAACTAAAACTCGGACTGGACTTGGCACACCTGGACGTGGAAATACAACAGGTAGACACGGAAATAAAAACAAAGAAAGAACAGATAACAAAGCTACAGCAGCAAAAGAGAAAGGATTTGCAAAAAACAGGCAAGAGACCAGACACAAACTACATAGGCTAAAAATCAAGAAGGTTCTTCTGATTCTTTTTTACCCCAACACCACCAAGAACAGGCTCGCCATAAACACCATCATAACCTGGAGAAATCTCAATCTCGTGATTCCTATTCCGGGTTATAACATCAGCAATCTTTTCATCAGTAACCTTCTTCAAATCCTCCAAAGGGGTGAACAACAAAACATTAAATTCCGAACCGAAACTACCAATAAGCTTATTGTATTCCTGCCAAACAACCTTCGTTGAAACAGCCTTACCAAGAATCGAAGCGAGAATCTCAGAAAGTGGGATGACAGAATAAAAAGGCTTAGCATTTTTCGACCTGAAACCTTCCTCACGGTCTGCAAGCTGCTCAACCCTCTGCAAAACACCAACAGTCAGAGGACGACCGCACTTCGGACATATGTTATTGCTCTTCAAAGACTCTTTAGGGGTAAGCCTGACATTACAAAGCCTATGACCTGTCAGATGGTACTTACCAAAATTGGGATCGACCTCTACAGTAGAGTTCAAACCGTCTCTCGTTCTTATACCCTTCAAAATATTCTTGTAAGAAGGCGAGCAATCAAATAGCGTTGCCTCCCTGCCGAGACGCCAAGGCCAAAAGCTGTGCGAATCAGAAGAACTAACGATAGAAACGTTATCAAGCTGAGAAAGACGCCAGTTCATAGGAGGATCGGAACTCAAACCGGTCTCTATAGCGTGGATATAATTTGATTTGTCCTGAAAACAATCCTTCAGAGAATCAAAACCTGAGTTGGAACCGAAAAGAGAAAACCAGGGAGTCCAAGCGTGAGCGGGAATAACCTCAATATCCTTAGAAATGCCCACCATCATATCAACAAACTCGGGGCAGGGAATGTTGAATATAGGTCGGCCATCATAATCCAACCTCCCTCTTTTCCCCAAGGCTTCAGTAATCTGAGAAACAACATCAAAACTCGGAGCGAGAACAACGTTATGCACCCTTCTACCCTTACCACCCTGAGAATAAATAAGAGAGATCTCACTCTGCAAAACAAAACTGAAACCTGACTTTGTCTTGAGAATGCCATCATCGTTCTCAACGAGATTCTCTTTTAATTCCTTAATCCATTTGGGATGGGTAAAGTCACCTGTACCGAGCAGGTGCAAACCTTTTATCTTGGCATACTTCTCAAGGCTCGGAATATCAAGACTTGTGCTGCAAGCCCTAGAATACTTGCTGTGTATGTGCAAATCAGCAATAATCATAAGAATTAAGACTTAAAGAAAATTTATAAAAGTATTGAAAAAATCAGAGAACGTTGGTGTTCTCAATTGTTATCTCCTGAACAACAGCGTTCCTGTAAACATAATCAATCTGTATGTTCACCAGAGCCTCGTAAGCCGTTTCCTGCAAACTGCCCGTGTCTATAGTACAACTAACCTGCCTCGTCTTATCATAAAGCTTAACATCACCCTGGGCAGCTCCGTTAAACAAGTCACACCTGAAGTTAATCCTCGGGGAAGGAGAATCCATTATAACACGGAGCTTTGCCTCGTCCTTCTCGTGACCGGAACAAGAATCTGTGAAGGTTCCTGACAGGTAAACCTCACCATCACCTTTGTTTTCAACAGTGAAAGTAACCTTAACGCTATTCCTACCCGCCTTCCTGGTTTCAACATTCGTAACCTGGATGGGAGCTCCAGAATTCTCGAACTCAACCTTATCGTTATCTATCAAACAGGCATCGGTTGTCTTAAGCTGCAAGGTATCACGCTTAAGGCAAACTGCCGCAACAGCAACGGTACGATACTTGTAACAGACGTCAGCAATAACATCTGTGGTAAAGTCAGCAGCAAGATCCTGGGTGAAAGTAGCCAGCCCGAAAGGCAAGTCATTCCTTCCCCCTTCCCTAACAACACCCCTATCGTTAATCCTTCTCTCCAACTGGAAAGCGTTCTTGGCATTAAGGGAGGGAAGGTTGAAAGCCTCGCGATCAATACCACTCAGCGTAGCAAGAATTTCACCAGGTGCCATCGTGTATTCACCCATATTCTCCAAATCAAGACTTACGTCAAAATCCTCCTGCTTCTCATCCAAAACTGTGTCAGGAGGCGCATTCTTAGTAAATTTAATACCCAAGCCGTCATCGCCCCCTATGTAGTTGGTCAGCTTCCTAACTTTTTCATTCTTTTCCTGACAACCCATAAAAAATACAGAAACGATTAACAGCAACGCCAAAAAAATCACAACACCTCTTTTCATAACCTAATTTTACACCTCGGAACTTTATTAAGTTTGCGGTTCGATAGAAACAACCAGCGTTGAAATCTCGAAATCATTCTTCGGAACAATTTTTATGTAGTTAGCGCCCCTGTTGGCAGATATCGAAATGTCCCTGAAGAAAACATCGCTTGTCGTATCCATGTTAAGCAAATCACGATTAATCGTAATCGAAGCTATCTTCCTGTCCCTCGCGTTTGGAAACTCAAGCTGCATTATAAGCTTCTTCCCCCCGCTGCAATAATAATCGAAGCAATCATTCTCGCAAGCATCAAAACAATCGTTGTAGCAGCTATTGTAGTTTGAATAACCCCTACAAGTGTCCCTGCAATCAAAGTTACACTCGTAAGCACAGTCATCATAATCACGAGAATCACACAAACCCTTCAAATCTTCATAATCATCATCGCTGATGTCAAAGCTGTACTGGGGATAGAATTTCTCTGTTATTTCAAAAACCAACTCCATACTCTCAAATGAATAGTCTCCCTTGCTTATCTCGAAAGTGATAATGTTAGTACCACTCCTTATATCGTTAAGGTCAAGCCTGACCACCTGCGGACCCGCATCGCAAACAACAAAGTCGGAGAACAAAACCCTACCGTTCAAAGAAATTGAAACTTCACCCTGATTTTTCGGATCTATGGTAAAGCAATTGATGAAATAATTAAGATGAGCAGCCTTCAAACCAGAACGCTCAGAAGCGGAAAGAACGAAGTTGCGCTTAGCAACCCTGTTCTCAGCAGTGTAAGCCTTCTTAAGCGAGAGTGAGGTAAGCTGAACACTCTTAGTAAGAACATAAGTCCCAGTAAGCCCTATCTTCAAAGTATTATCCTTCCTCAAAAACTTCACAGGCATGTTTATCGGGATGTCAGCAGACTCAACTTTGCCCTCAAAAACACGATTCCCGTTAAGCTCAACATAAATCGAGACCGGCTCAGCAACAAAAAAGAAAAGGTTCAAAGCAGTAACAGAGGAAGTATCGTCAATCCTGAAATACAAAGTTTCAGGGTCTTCAGTAAACAAACCTTTGGAAATAGTAATCCTGTCAGCAAGATCTATAGCCTGATCCTGACCCTTCACATACAAACGAGCAGCTGTCAAAGGAAGAACGTAAAGGCCGCGTTCAAGGGCATAAACCTTCCCAGGAGACGCTGTAAGCAAAACCTTACCAGAATCAGAAACACCCTTACCAGGAGGGGGAACATTACCTTTAGTGAATTCCTCGCCCAGGAGCTCCTTACGAGTCTCCTCGGGAATTAGAAGGACATAAAAAATAATGAAAAGAGCTATCAGAAATATCAAAGTAGCAACCGGAGTGGCGGTCTTTCCCCTCTTTTTAAACATAGGAGAAAACATAACTTTATTAATATATAAAGTTTTTTATTTAGGAGAGATGCGAATCGTAAATTCTGACTTCAAAAAAGGCTACGCAAAAATAAAAGTAAACACAGCAGAAGACCTCTGGACGCTCAGCCAGGTCATAGACCCAAGAGATTTGGTGAAAGGACAGACCTTCAGAAAAATAAAGATAGGGAATGAAGAAGAAAGAAGCCAAGCCATAGTAAGAAAACCGGTAACGCTAACAATAGAGGTTGAAAAAGTAGAATTCCATAAGTACACAAACTCCCTAAGGGTTTCTGGAACTATAAAAGAAGGGCCTGAAGACATACAGAGGGGCTCCTACCACACAATAGACGTAAACGAAGGTTCAACAATAAAAATAACAAAGGAAGAATGGCTCAACTTCCAAATAGAAAAACTGGAAGAGGCAACAAAAGAAAAACTATCAAACATACTGATAGTAGCGATGGACAGAAACGAAGCATGCTTTGCCATAATGAAAAAATACGGATACGAGTACTTGGGAGAGATAGAAGGGAGAGTACAGAAAAAAAGAGTGCAAGACAAAACAGTAAAAGAAAAAGAATTCTACGAAGACCTCATAAAAAAGATCCAGGAATACGTAAAGAGGCACAAGATAGAATACCTCATAATAGCATCCCCTGCATTCTGGAAAGACGAACTTTACAAAGAACTCAAGAAAAAAGACCAAGATACAGCAAAAAAAGTAACACTAGCAACTTGTAACTCCTTCGGCAAGAATGCAATAAACGAAGTTCTGAAAAGAGATGAGGTAAAACAAGTGCTCAAACACGACAGGGTTGTGAGGGAAACAAACCTTGTTGAGGAGCTGCTTGGGGAAATAAGGAAAGGGGACGTGGGAGTTTACGGAATAAAACAAACAAGGGAAGCTGCAGAAGCAGGAGCCATAAAGACATTACTCATAACAAACAAGTACCTCCAAAACACGAGGGCAGAAGAAAAATACAAAGACCTTGAATACGTAATGAAGCTGGTGGAAAAAAACAAAGGGACAATCATAATAATAAGCGATGAGCACGAAGGCGGAAAAAAGCTACAAGGAATAACAGGCATAGGAGCCATATTGAGATATAAATTATATTAAGAATCTCAAAAACCTAGGTTCTCTAAGCAACAACTTCAAAACAAACCTGGAAGGAAAATCACGGTCATAATATTCTATAAGCCTCTTAATGTCACCTTTCTTAACCATCCTAACCAACTTGTTATAATGCTCATTAGAAAAAGTATCAAGCTTCTTCCTTATCATAAGACCAAGCCACAAATCCTTGCCAATTCTCCTCCTCCAAAGCCTTTCATAACTCAAACCCTTTGTGTGAGCCTTGGCAAGCTCCTCAGCAGCCATCATACCCTGAATTATACCCCCATAAGTAGTTGCCTTAACTTGCGTGGCTGCGTCACCGACAAGATAAACTTTACCCTTCTGGGTTTTCAAGTAAGGATTGAAAGTGGGGATGAAACCGGACTGGTACTCGCGAACCTTGGGGTGGCCAACACGCTTATTCATGAAATCCTTGAAAAAAACATTTTGATTGGAGTAAGAAGCTATGCCAACCCTTGCAACCTTATGAGACTCAGGAACAACCCACCCCATGAAATCCTTATTCAGGTGAAACTCAACAAGGTCTGGGTTTACTTGTAGGTTAACCCTTGCCTGCACACCAACAACAAAACGACGCTTACCATACATCCCGTTAGAACGAGCGACGAGGGAGAAAGGACCATCGGCACCAATCAAAACGTCAGCATGAACTTTTTTGTACTTACCCTTCAAATCAATGACAATTTTCCCCTTCTCCTGCCTTGAACGGATGAAACGATGATTAGTCAGAAGCTCAGCACCCCGGTCGAGAGCCCTCCTAACCATAGAACGGTCAAAAGCAGCACGGTCGAGAACGAGATTCGGGTTTTTCAGGTTAAAATCAACAAAATTGCCGTTAGGAGAAAAAACCCTTACCTTTGAAACCTTATTAACAAGAAACTCCCTCTTAACAGGGAGGAGAGTAGAAAGATAACCTGTGGTTATGCCAGTACACTGGACAGGAAAGCCAACCCTGTCATGCTCCTCAAAAATAACAACCCTATCATGCTTAGCAAGCAGCGAAGCAGCGTGAGCACCGGAAGGACCTGCGCCTATTATGGATATCATAGAAGCACAACTGGGGAGAAAATTTATAAGAGTTTTGATAAAAAAATTTTTAAACCTCATAAAACAAGGGATAAATAAATGATAGATCTTCTATTGATCGCGGTAGGGATAACAGGCCTAGTCATAGCCACCGTCGTAGACATAAAAAAAAGAGAGGTTCCCGACTGGATAAGCTACAGCATGATAGCATCCGGCTTCGGCCTCAGACTCATAAATTCCCTGATAACAAACCAGTGGAACTACTTCTTATACGGCGCGGTAGGCTTTGGGGTTATGTTTGTCATAGGAGTTCTCATGTACTACACAAAACAGTGGGGCGGAGGAGACACAAAGCTAATAGCAGCACTCGGAGTAATATTCGCTACTGTGGGAACAAAAAATTTCTTCCTGCTGGACTTATTCATCAACATACTGATAATAGGAGCAGCATACGGAATATTCATGGGAGTAGTTCTGGCAATAAAACACTGGAAAGAATTCAAGGAAGAAGCAAAAAAAACCATGATAAAACACAGAAAATTAAGGATGATAACCCTACTTATCGGAGTAGCTGTACTCGTAGCAGTATTCCTTATACAAGACAACCTAACAAAACTTATGTTAGGCATACCCACAATATTCCTAATAATGTACGTCTACCTAATAACCCTGATGAGAGCTGTTGACAAAGCATGCATGTACAAACACGTCGAAGTGAACAAACTGACAGAAGGGGACTGGGTAGCAGAGGAAGTGAAAGCGAACGGAAGGGTGATATGCGGGCCGAAAGACCTTGGCCTTGAAAAAGAACAGATAGAAGAACTCAGAAAAGCAAAAATAAAAAAAGTGCTCGTAAAGGAGGGAATACCTTTCGTGCCACCATTCCTAATAGCAACAATAGTGACGTTAATCTTCGGCAATATAATACTCAGCCTTGCCTAAGCGATTCTCTCCTCTTCGTCAAACTCAAAAAAGTACTGCTCAGCAGGCTCCTCCTTCTTGAAAGAAAAAGACTTTATCAAATCAGCAACATTCTTCATTTCATCTTCAGAAAGAGATTTCGCCTTCCAGAAAAAACTCAAACCATCCTGGTCATACCTCGGAATCAAATGAAGCAAAATGTGGGGGACGTTCTGACCTGCAACCTGGCCCTCAGCAAGAAAGATGTTAAAGCCCTTGGCATGCAAGGTCTCAACGAGAACGGCACAAAGCTTCTTAGCGGTAACAAACATGCTGGAAGCCAAATCGTCACTCATGCCAGCAAGGGAAACGTAGTGAAACTTCGGAAAGAGCAGAATATGACCCAGGTTAGCTGGATTAATGTCAAGAATCCCCAAAAAGCGATCATCGCTATAAACTATCTTAGCCTCTATCTTGCCCTCAGCAATCAAACAGAAAGGACAGCTTGGAGCTTCAGGCTGAGCCTCACCTAACCCCACCTCATAAGGCACGTTGTTAAGGTCTACATCACTATCCATAAGAACCAAATAAATTAGAAGCAATAAAAAACTTTCGATTAACCAAGAGTCCTTCTAACATCAATCACTGTGGCGCTCGCAACATCCTCAAGTTCAGAAACGCTCTCCTCCAGAGGATCTGGACTGCCTTTGCTTTCGTCCATCAAGAAACTTATCAAAAGGGCATTCAAGCCGAAAGCAACTGGCTGAATTTCAACACCGGCCACCTCACCACCAAAATCCTTAATCTTTTCCTTAACCTTTTCTTCCAACACCTTAAGATCAACATCGGTAGTTTTAGGCATCACCTTAAGAGTCACAAAAACAGTAGCCATCTTAGTTAGGACCCTCAAACTCACAAACAGGACACTTGTACCTAGCCCCAATCTTCCTGCAATGCAAACACCTAATTATATCAGACTGACCACAGCTAGGGCATTTGAACATAACAGAACCCTTCTCGTTAATAGTTTCCTTGTCGCAAGAGCTGCAAATAAGTTTCTTCATCAGCATAAGCGAGATTACAAATATTTATAAAGCTTTTGAAATTCAAAAATAACGCGATGATTGACAAGGTGGTGTTCAAAAAACCGGGGCTGATAAACCCAAAAGAATTCTCTTACGTTGATATGCATTACCACACAAGATACAGTGATGGCCGGGTAAAAATAGTCAAAGTAATGAAGAGATGCAGAAAAAAGGGAGTGGGCATATCCATAACAGACCACAATGACGTAAGGGGAAGCCTACTGGCATCAAGATTCAAGGGAGTCATGACTATCCCAGGCATAGAAATCGGAGTAAAAGAGAAGTCACACCTACTACTTTATTTCTACAGCACGAAAGACCTAGAAGAATTCTACCTGAAAAAAGTAAAAAACAACAGACCGAGAGACCCCATGAGGTCACTAAGAATCGGAATAAATGAAATAATAGAAGAAGCAAAAAAATACAACGCAATAACGTGCGCACCACACCCGTTCTCAAGAGGGGGTGGGGGGGGCATAATCAAATCAATAAAAAAAGGAAGAATCAACCCAGGCATAATGAACAGCATCAAACTTATCGAAGTGATAAACGGACAAAACCTAAAAAGGTATGACATAAAAGCAGCTGTGCTGGCAAACAGACTCAGAAAGGGAATAACAGGAGGAAGTGACGGGCACACAGCAGTGGAAATAGGGAAAGTGCTGACATATACCGACCTGGTGAGCAACAAAGAACAATTCCTTGAAGAGCTGATAAAAAGAAGAAGCTACGTGATAGGCAAAAACCTGAACATGGCAGCAAGAATAGGCCCCCATGGAATAACTATAAAAAAACACATGAGGCACCCGATATACTGGATAAAAGAAGGCAAGAGAATAATAAAAGAGAACAATCACAAGATAAAAGAGAGAATAAAGAAGAGACTGATCTAATTCTGCAGCAATAGATTTAAAAGCCGAGAAAGAGAACTAAAAAATACGCCCTCGTAGTATAGCCTGGATAGTATGCGAGCTTGCGGAATAATCTATATGCAAACAGCTTGTGGCCTGGGTTCAAATCCCAGCGGGGGCATATACCCTCATTGTAAACTTTCAAGAAATCCTTTAATAAAAATAATAAAAAATTATTTTCTCTTCCTAACAACAGGCCTCTTAGGCATAGGAGTGGTAGCCTTAGCTGCTGGTTTCATGATAGGTCTAACAGGTCTCTTCTGGAAGAAGGCCAAATAGATTATCTCCAACAAACCAACTGTATTAACAATCAGCAGTACAACGAACCAAGCCTTCTGACCATACCTAGCGGATTTCCAAAGAGCAATCCCTTTCCAGATTATGCTCCAAATCCCAGCAATAATCAACAGAAAAACCACAAACCCCCACTCATTCATTTTCAAAACCTCCAATCATTTTTACCATAAAAAACTTAATAAAGTATTTAATATTTACTGTTCTATAATGGAACTTATAGGCCACCTACTACTTACAGGGGCCTTATTCGGCTTTTCGTTATTCCTTCTATTTGGGGTGATAGCTCCAGACTTCCTGTATGTGCTAGCATACTTGCACAAGAAAAACAAGAGGATACACCTCTTGGGGGAATACCTACATTCCATATTCCTAGCCCCTCTAATAGTATTAGCAGCTTTAATAATACACAGCAATCACATGATGCTTTTCGGTTACGGTTATGGAACACACATAATTACAGACTTGTTCGTGCACAGAGAAGAAGGATCCAGATACCTTTACCCTTTCACAAAAAGAAAGATAAAAAGCGGACCGTTCTACTGGAAAAACAAGAAATTCATAATCATAACTTACTTTATTCTGATAGCACTTCTCATAATAAGGTATAGGTTATAAACTACTACTTCACCAGATTCCTTAACTCTTCTAATTCCATACCCAGCCGTGTTTTTGAAAAGGTTTATAAGCCTTACCACAACAAAAAAGCACCATGCAGCAATTAGAAGGGAGGGACAGGTTTGACAGGAGATCTGACATAATAAGAACCCTTTATGAAGGAGCATTGCTGATAACAACCACAGCCCTGCCAAAAGATAAAGAAGATAAAATCTACGTTCTGTACAAAGACGGTTTCCTTGAGTGGGTAATAAAACAAGAAAACAACGGAATATCAAACTACAGTGAAGACGCAAACCTCACATCATATTCTAAAGCATGGAGCAGGAACATAGAAGATTTTGTCAATCAAAAACTCAAAGCAGGAGACACTATAGGCTTCCTGGTGATGGACAGGCCAACACTCTACACATTGATGGGATTAAGGGAAAAACAGGAGTTAGATAAAGAATACTTGACGAAGTGGGGGATAGGGATAAGGAAAAAATGAGTTATGGAAACTTCTTAAAAATAGATAAACTGTCAGAAGAGGACGTGGGAGGCATAGAAGATCTGGTACACAGCTTCCTCAACGAAGACTGGGACACAAAAAAGATGGAAGAAAAACTACAATTAATACTCATTTACGAAAAAATAAACAGGTCCTTACCACACAAACAGCTAAGAGACTACATAGCAGAAAAACTACTCGAAGAAAAAAATAACCACGAAATGTACAGGTTAAGGTTCTTGCTAAACGCAAAAAAACTAGAAGCAGAGTATGCCCTGCCTAAGAGCTAGGCTACAATAAAAAATTTTAAAAAGCCATAAGCCTCCAGATTAAGAAGAAAAAACGGAGGCTCAAACAATGATGGTGATAGAATACTTCTACGGATTCTTTGTCGGATTCATAATTGCAATAACAGGAGCTTGGAAAGACACCCTTTTCGAGAAGTTCAAGATAATAAAATTCTTCAGAAGCCCGCTTCTAACAGAATTCTGGTACTTGGTTTTGCTACTATCACTTCCCGGCCAAAGCATAATACTAATAATGCTGTCAGCAGCAACCTTGGAAAGGTTCACCACAGAAATATACAAAGCAGTAAGGAGACAACCTCCTGGAAAATTCAAAAACAAACAAAAAGACAGCGGCTGGATATTTGACAGGGTAAAAATCAAGCATATAGGGATGGCATTCATAGTAGCAGGGCTGGTAGTGTTTTTGCTTCAACTGATAAAATATGGCACTTTCTTTGATGTTGCGGACATAGCAAGCCACGAAACCTTGGGACTTGTGCTTCTCAGTTTGGGATTGCCAACACTACTGTGGGGAATGAACAGAGAAAAAAAATAAAAAAAGAAAAAATTTAGTCAATGTCCCTGATGCCTCCCTCAGTGACCATAAATACAGCTTCGCCGTCAGGAAGGTGGGGACTGTCTATAAGCTTAGCAACCCTAGTACCCTTCTTACCTTTCCTCAGGTAAATTCTTGTTTGAGAGTTATGCCCAACTATGTTACCTCCGATAGCAGCAGTAGGGTCTCCGAAGAAAACATCAGGCCTTGCCATCACCTGGTTGGTAACATAGATACAGATGTTGTACTTATAAGCCAACCTCATCAACGTATGCATGTGCTTGTTCAACTTCTGCTGCCTATCAGCAAGCTGGCCCCTGCCTGCGAAGTCTGCCCTGAAGTGGGATGTCAAGGAATCTATAATTATCAACTTAACGTTGTTTTCCTTAATCAACTCTTCAGTCTTCTCAGCAAGCAACATCTGATGATCGCTGTTAAAAGCACGAGCCACTTTAATGTTCTTCAACGCCTGATTGGAATCAATACCGGCTGCCTTAGCAATCTGCACTATCCTCTCAGGCCTGAAGGTTGACTCGCCGTCTATGAAGACTGCTGTACCCTCAGCACCACCTTTTTCTCTGGGCAACTGAACGTTAACAGCAAGCGCGTGAGCAATCTGTGACTTGCTTGCACCAAACTCACCAAAACATTCTGAGATGGAACCAGATTCAAAGCCGCCGCCGAGCAACCCATCAAAAGTCTTGCTTCCCGTGCTTATCTTAACTATGTTCTCTCTTTTTCTAAGAAGTTCATCTCCTGACTCAAAACCCATATCAAAAGAATTCCTTGCAAAGTTAATCATCTTCCTAGCAGCAGCCTCACCCACACCAGCAACCTCAACAAGCTCTCCGGGAGAGGAAACGGCAATAGAAAGCAAATCGCTGTAACCAGATTCCAAAAGCTTTTCCGCAGTAGCAGCACCAACACCTGGAAGGTTATAGATTGTCAGTTCTTCCTTCTTCTTCTTTTCTTTCCTCTCTTTTTTTGGAGCTTCAGAAATTTCCTCAACAACCTCTTCCTTCACCACCTTTTCATCTTTCATGCTTCCACCTCACTCCTCATCCTCAACTTCTTCCTTGGCTTCTTTGTCTTTGTTTAGATTAAAATACAAGTGGTCCTGAACCCTCTGAAGGATTGCAATCAGCTTTGGTATATCATTCCTCCTCAGGTTGTTTATCACTTCGTTACGCCATATGCCTTCGTCCTTCTTTTTAAAGCTTCTGCCCAACGAGACAGTCCAGTAGGTGACTTCATCACCGTTCATGGTCCTCCTATTTTCCCAGAGGGCGGCCTCTATGTTGCCGATCCTCCACTTTTCTATAGGCCTATCTGCCATTTTCAAATACCTCCTTTGCTTTCGCATTTTATTTCAGGTAAGAATGAGCCTTTTGTGTTGCACACATCTTTTATCATCTTTACCCCCCTCTTCGGAACTTGTTTCACGAGGTAATATAGCAGTAGACTAGGTTGCTTATAAACAATTTGTGCACAAGTGTCGGGATGTCTAGTGGCTGGAAGATATATTTTGGAGTGAATACTAAACAATAATAATTATTTGGCAACGACGTAGTCCGTCTGCAGAGGGACCCACTCATTATGCCACCTTTTTGTGTTGCCATCTATAGCATCAGCAGTAACACGAACAAGTGCATAGAGAAAAACCAAAGCGTTCAGATACTTGAAAAAGAAAACTTGGTGATAATGCACCAATGTCTTGAAAAACTTTCTAGGAAGAAAAACAAGAGTACCCACCAAAGAAAAAACGGTGTCGCCAATCAAAAACCCCCACCCGTAAAAAGGATAAAAAATTATCAGGAGGGGAAGTATAACAAGTGGTATGGAATAGGTTATGGCTTCCAAGAAACCCGGCAACACAGTGGTAAAAAACAATCTCTTGTTGTAAGGGATGTTATGACCCTCCTTGTAAAAACATTGAATTGTTCCAGAACTCCAGCGGTAAGCCTGCCTCAACTGACCCTTTATACCATCCCAATCCCTACCATCAATCTCAGGAGCAGAAACAACAGCATCATCGGCAACCCTAATCCTATAACCAGCAGTCTGAAGCCTCCAAGTGTAATGCGTGTCTTCTGTCTTAGTTCCGTGAGGTATGAAAATGTAATTCAAAACAGAAGTCCTGTACATTGTTGAGGCCCCACAAATAACAAACAAAGCATCACGCTTCTCCTGAGCCCTCTTCCTGAATCTTCCAACCTCATTAATCCATGACTTACCATAGTAGTAAGCTCTGGACCAAAAATTCTTAGGAATACTCAACCGACCATAAGAGGTCACGGCAGCAACGGTATCATCAGAAAAATAAGAAACCATTTTCTCTATACAATTAGGATTACCTGTGACACGAGCGTCGCGAACATAAACAAACTCCCCCAGAACGTCAGCCACGGTTTTAACAACGTAATTAATCTTCCTCGATTTTGAAATGTAAGGGCACTCGATATAGTAAAGGTTATCATATTCAGAACATAAAGCGTCAACAAACTCCTTCGTTTTACTAGATTCGGCATCAGAACAAACGATAACGTTCTTCAAAGGGTAACTCTCAGCATACAAAGAGCGAATGGTCTTCTCTATGTGCTTACCCTCCTTGTGAGCAGGAATTATTACAGAAACCCCCCTAATCGGATTGTAAGGGTTTACTCTCTTAAGCTTACTACCCCTTACCTTATGATAGCCAAGAGTTAGCACATCAATTGTGAGGGTGAGCCCGAAGAAGCACCATATCGAAAAAGGACCTTTCATGCTGCGTTGGTTATAATGACCCTATTTAAAAATTTGTATATTTTGGTATAGACAAAACCTCGAATTAGGCAAAATTTATATATCAAGACAGCAGTGAGATGCCCGAAAAAGCGGCAACAGGGGGTATACAAATGGGAAAGCAGGAATTAATAAAAAACGGTCCCTGGACCGTAGTTGAAAGGGCGGAAAAATACGCAAACAGGTTTGGCCTAAAGGTTTTTGAAGATAAGGTAATAAGGCCTGACGGAAAAGAAGGAGTGTACGGATGGGTCTCATTAAACCCGGGAGTTTCAGTGTTACCTGTAGATGAAAAAGGCAATGTTTACCTAGGCAAAGATTTCCAGTATGCAATAGGGAAGATTAGTCTGGAGGCGATTAGCGGGGGTATAAATCCAGGTGAAACCCACCTTGAAGCTGCAAAGAGAGAACTCAAAGAAGAACTGGGGATAACCTCAAAAGAATGGATTTACCTTGGACAGTTCAACTCATCAACAGCAGTAGTAAACAGCAACCAATTCTTGTACATGGCAAAGGGCCTAACATTCGGAGAACAAGAGCTTGAAGCAGGAGAGAACATAAAGTTAGTAAAGATAAGCTTAGAAGAAGCAGTTAACAAAGTTATGGATGGAACGATATTTGATGGACAAACAACAAGCTTGATCCTGAAGGTAAACCACTACATCGAAAAACATTGCTGAAGTGCTATCATAACTAAAACCATGGAATGGATAAAAGAAACAAAAGGATTCCCCATGAACCACGGAACTTGGATTATTCTAGAAAGAGAGACGTGGACAGGAAGATATGGATTAAAGGTTCATAAGGACAAGGTAATAAGACCTGATAGAAAAGAAGGAGTTTACGAGTGGGTACAGCCAAAACCGGGGGCTGCAATTCTACCTATAGACGAACAAAAGCAGATTTACCTTGCAAGAACTTTCTCGTATGCAGGAGGGGTGGAAAGGTTATTCGCACCCGGAGGAGCAATAGAAGAAAGTGACAGTTCACACATGGAGACAGCAATCAGAGAACTTGCTGAAGAACTGGGCATAAAAGCAAGAAAAGTTGAGTATGCTGGCTTGTTCAGACCAGTACCCGGCGTTATCGATTGCCCCCAACACATGTTCATAGCGAGAGATATAGAACTTGGAAGTACAAACCAAGAATCAACAGAAAGAATAAAACTTGTAAGAATCCCCCTTGAAGAGGCTGTCAGAAATGTATTAGACTCGAGGAAAGATATGTTTGATGGACAGACAGACTGGATTATAATGAAAGCTTATCTCTCACTGAACAGATGATTAACCTCATCATAGGTTTCTTTTGTACCTATATCAAACCACCGACCTTCAAAGACGTGAGCACGTACTTCTTTTGAAGAAAGCCATTCCATAATCAAGTAACCTGGGCCTTCCTTTGGCTTATCAGTTTTCATGTACTTTTCTATCCTTTTTATATCAGACTTAATGAATATGTGTATACCTGTAAAGATAATATTTGACTCTTTTGTCACAAGACCATCTTTAATTGACAAAACTTTCCCATCTTTAACTAATACCAAACCCAAAATCTGAGATTGCTTAAAATCCTGTAACCTATAAACACCTAAAGTGGTACAATTAGTCTTTTTGAAAGAATCCACCATTAGCCTCAAATCAAAATTAAAAATGGTATCCCCCAGCACAACCAGAATATCATCATTGATATTTTCCTTTTTTATTACAAAATGCAAATCGCCTATACCCCCTAACCTCTCTGCATTGCATGTTGTTTTATCATTTAAAACCCTTATTTTTTCGCCGAAGCTGTTTATTTTTTTCCAGTTTAGAAAATCTTTATAAAATTTGTCATTGGTAACAACGTATATCATATCAACATCAACAATCTGCCCTACTTTTTCTATGGTGTAATCGAGCAGAGGTTTTCCCTCAATGGGGAGAAGAGCCTTAGACTTGTTCTCAGTAAGTGGATATAACCTGGTTGCATAACCCGCACATAAAACAACAGCTATCATGGCCTGAAATGATAAGCAACTAATATATAAACCTATCAATTACTTTCCATTCATCCTCATTAACAGTCCATTCGGCAAATATGCAAATACCCAAAAACTTATTCTCAGGATACTTCTTAACTTCAGAAGTGTAAGCAGACAAAGCATTATCTATCGTTTCAGGATAGTCCTTATGCGTAGGCACTGCAAACAAGAAGTAGGTATTAAAATTCTGTGAAGAAAGAAGAGCAACCTGATCCCTTATGTAAGTTTTGTATTCAGCAGCATCAGCTATATCTGAATCGTAGCCGCTGGCAGAAACCAAATCAACACGCTCAGAAACTGACTTATAAAAATCATAATTCCACTCCCACTCATTATGGGAATCAGATAGGGCGCCAGCATAAACCGATATTATTGAATTTTTTTGTAATCTTTCCCTAAGCCTTTCTAACAAGCTAAGATAACCTGCCCTCTCAGCAAGGGGTATGCCTTCTATATCAACGAGTATGCCGTCAAAACCCAAGCTATCGAGACGTGTATAGTCCCAAACAAAATTATTCTTGAAAGATTCAGAAGATATGTCACAGTCTTCTGCGATAACCTCGCTGTAGGGAAGGATGATGAAATCGTAATTGTTTTCAGACTCATACCTGCCAATAAAATCCAAAAAATCTTTTATCTCACTTTCAGGTGTTTTTATCTTACCATCCTTTCCTGTATCACCAACATCAACAAAAAGATACCTGACACCATGATCCTTGAGCTTATCAAATCTTGAAAAGCTGTCTATCCAGATGTTAATCACAGCACCGTTGCCAGGCTCGAGCATAATTGTTTTATTGTAAACTACAGGTCCCTCTTCTTCAACAGGATTAGAAAAAATAACAAAGGTAACAAGAAGTATCAAAAACAAAATAAGAAAAATAATCAAGGTCAATGTTGTTCTTTTCATTTTTATTGTTAATTACTTCCATTCTTGTAATTGTAATACTGCTTTGCGGTCATGAAACGATATTTTCCTGATGCTTTCAACTCGTCAAGTAGTGTGGAAAGCTCCGTTACCCTTACAGTTGTTTGGAAGTCCTGTTGGTGGTAGCCTAACACAAAATAATCCTTGCCTGTTGTGTTTATATTGTTGTCTATCATCGTACTTACCGTACTGTAACTTAATGAACTATAACCTCCACCATACCATGCTCCGTTTTCTATAATCATAGGATCTTTCATGCTATTTATATACCCATTTTCCAAGGCATCAATGCCTATCAACAATCCTGCGTTAACTATAGCTTGCGGCGTATACTCGTTGCCCCAGTTGTATGCAGGAACAAAAATCCATGTTTGAATACCTAATGTGTCAAATACAGCCTTTCCTTTCTTGATGTCGTCTGTTTGCTGTTGCAGTGTCCATGTAGTGTAGTCATCGTGTTTGTAGGTGTGGACTGCGCTTTCTATAACATCACTGTTATCCCTGGCCCATTTTTTCAGGTTCTCAGTGATGCTTCCTGAAATGCCATTCCTCTCCATGAGAGCTTCTGGTACGACCCCCAATGTTATCGGTATACCTTTCTGTATGTGCAGGTTAACAACTTGTGTAGCTACATCTTCAAGCCACCAAGCTTGTACGTCGTCAAGCTGTACTATCACAATAGGTCTTGTATCACCATCATGACCAACACAACTAGGTGTACACTGAGAACAAACACCATCACTACAAGTATTACTACATGTACTAACAAAACCATCAGGACAAGTCACACTACTATCACTACAGATAATTCCTAAACAGGGATCATCTGACATATTGTATGATGAATTCAAAGTTACCACGACGTCTGCGCTTATCGGGTAGGGTATATTAAATATAACATAATTTGTCTGGTTGCCTTCACCGAATAAGTACTGCGCTAGTTGATTGTTCACGTTCACCTGAGTTACTTGGCTAGAGCCAACAGGGACCCACATCGTAAGGTTCTGCCTGTAGTAAGAGGCGTTCATCGTATCATCCTTAACCCTAACGTTAAACCTTATCTCATTACCAACCTCAGCATAGTTGTATATTTCTGAAGCATCCCTCAACTTGATGTACCTCATAACATTCCCAATCGTGTCCACCCAAACATTCTTTGAAGGCAAGTAGTTTATTACCCCGTCATCACTGCACTCGTTGTGGAAAACCAGGTTTGCCCACTTACCTTGGCTTTCAGCATTGTCAACAGTAGTGAAATAGTCTGGTGGTTCCCACTGGCCACCCGGATATCCGTGACTGTTTAAGCTCTTTAAGTTAAAGGGGTCAATCGGTGTTGTGGCTTCAAGCTGGTTGAAGTAATAACCCCTGGCTGAGAGGAAGTTCCAGTTGTTGCTCAGTATATCCTTATAGTTTTGACCGACAAACCCGCAAGGGTAGGCATGGGTTATTATGTCATCCCTCTTGGCATTCGTATTGCTTATTATATCCCGGATGTTATACTCTATGTTGTTGTAAAATACTGAATCAGATACTTCATAACACAAATGATCCTGCATATGAGTACCAAGCTCGTGACCCTTATTGAACCCTGCAGCAAACTCACTCCACAGAGAGGGGCTATACGTATCTGTTTCAGTCAAGAAATAAGTACCCCTGAAACCATTAGCTTCGAGCTCAGGCATACAGGAGGTGTATGTGTCGTCAACCGAGACCGAAACAGCACCCTTCCTGCAGTCCTTCCAAGTGCAAACTGTTACATTAGTGATATTCTCAGGCGGTGGGGGTGGAGGAGGAAGAGTTTGATTTGTAGTACCACACATCTGGACAGCGTCGGTAGCTGACCAAGCCCAACCACAAGTCTGCAAAACAACCTGATCAGCCTGGAAATCCTCACCAAGACTCATAACCAGCACACAAGTACTGCTATCTGAACTCAAAATTCTTTTTTCTTGTCCTGTCTGACTGTTCCTAAGCCACACACCACTCCAACACACATCATAATCACCAGTAATAGTTATATTGCTAGCATAAACTGGATTTTTGTAAGTTAATGTCAAGTTAGCCTTAACATTCCAATTAGAAGGAGTCCAGCTGTAACCGTAACCACTCCAAGTATTGCAATTACCACCCTGAGGAGCATCAGGAGCACCAGTAGCATAAACAGCAAGAGAACCGGCACTATTCTCCGAAGTGGCATTAGCAGAATTAGCATACTGACATAAACTCATCAGTGTTTGGTTTGTCTGATTCTGACACGCACCATTAGAACACTGGTCAACACACTGCTCAACAACAACGGTGGAGTTAGAAGCAGAGCAACTTGACTGATTAGTACCAGGATTATTACAAGTAAACGTTTGGTACAACCTAGTAACATTATTACCAGAACAAGCAGGATCAGAAACATAACCATCAACACCACAATCAGAATTCTGACTACAAGTAACAAGTGGGGGTAAAGCACCATGCCTAAGCTCATAAACCTGCTTGGGGGTAACAAGCCTAATATCAGGATCGTTCTTGAGGGTAAGCAAAGTATCGATGTAAATACCCCACTTCGGACTATCAACATTAGTTGTACTTCCACTTTCGAAATCCTGCTGGTGGGCCGCTAGAGGAACTACCAAATGTCCATTAATGTATGTTAGAGGCACATCTGTTCTGTTATAAGTCTTAATATCGTTAATTATCTCAGCCTTTGATCTGAAGGGAAGATCACTTCCAGCACCGCCAGTTGATGTGAAACTTACCGCGTACTGTATTATATCAAAGGTTTCAGTAGGCTGAACAGGCTGCAAACCCTCACCAACATAAATATCAAAATAAAACTTGAAGCCTAAATCTTCCAGAGCTTGTCTGGTAACATCTGTAAATCTTGCACCTATCTGGTCATCTGTTATCGGCATTATTACAGCACTTTGAGAAATACCAAGTATCACACTCATATTAGCTCTGAAGGCATCCTGACCTTTCTGTATTAACGCCTTTTGTTGTTCATAAGGAAGTTGGTCTATATTCGCATCTTCATTACCATCATAACCTTTCTGTATCAGTTCTGAGTAATTGCTCAGGTACATCTTCTTAATAGCTTCAGTGTAATTTATATCATCAACCATAGTACCTGGATAGAAGCTGAAGCTTCCGTTAATCTGATTTGTGTCATAAAAATCTATAAGCTGCTTGTAGAAGTAGAACCAATCCGAATTAACAGCACCGTCTATGTCACCAATGTACGGAACAACATAAGTATAGTTTGTATCATTCTCACAGGCCCCGTTAACACACTGATAAGAACATTGTTCTATTACTACTGTAGAATTGGATGCTGAACAACTTGATTCAACAGTGCCTGGATTACTGCAAATAAATGTTTGGTACAATCTTGTAACATTGTTACCTGAACATGTCGTGTCAGAAACATAACCATCTAATCCGCAGTCGGAATTAAAATTACAAGTGATAACTGGCTGTGTACAAACACCATTAGAACAAGTGTGGTTACACTTCTCAACTACAGCGGTAGAATTCGATGTAGAGCAACTTGATTGATTCGTTCCAGGATTGTTACAAGTAAAGGTTTGATAAGTCCTGGTAACATTATTAGCGGAACAGAAAGGGTTATCAACATAACCGTCAATGCCACAATCAGAATTCTGACTGCAAATTATTGGCGGTTGAGTGCACACCCCACCAGAACACTGGTAGGAACACCCTTCAACCACACCAGTGGAATTGGAAGCAGAGCAACTTGACTGCTGTGTCCCAGGGTTACTACATGTAAATGTTTGATAGAGCCTCGTTACATTGTTACCTGAACATGTTGGATCACTAACATAGCCATCAACACCACAATCAGAACTAGAACTGCAAGTAGGGGGAGTAGTTGATGCAGTGCTGCCGCACATCTGGACAGCGTCGGTAGCTGACCAAGCCCAACCACAAGTCTGCAAAACAACCTGATCAGCCTGGAAATCCTCACTTAAACCCATAACCAACACACAAGTACTGCTATCTGAACTCAAAACACGCTTTTCCTGACCTGTCAGACTGTTCCTAAGCCACACACCACTCCAACACACATCATAATCACCAGTAATAGTTATATTGCTAGCATAAACTGGATTTTCATAATTTAATGTCAAGTTAGCCTCAACATTCCAATTAGAAGGCGACCAACTATAACCGTAACCACTCCAAGTATTGCAATTACCACCCTGAGGAGCATCAGGAGCACCAGTAGCATAAACAGCAAGAGAACCGGCACTATTCTCCGAAGTGGCACTAGCAGAATTAGCATACTGACAGAGGGATTGAGGTTCTGCAGCAACAATTAATGAAAACATGACTATAAAGAACAATATACATAAACACCTCTTTAACACCTCAAACACCCCCCTATTTATTTTTCATACTTCCAGTTTATCATAACCCCTACGATGTTTTCAACATCCCTATCAATCAAACTAGGATACAATGGTATCATGACAGATATAGCATAAGCATCAGATGTGTTGGGGAATGATTTGTCAGGAAGAGCTAAGTAAGAATGCAACGGCATGAACACAGGCCTTACAGCCTCAACACCCCTCGCCCTAACAACATCAATAAAGTCCTTACTCTCAGCATGCTTAATAACATACCTAAAAAAAACATTCTCATCAGACAGAGGTGGTAATTCAAAATCAACATTAGACACCCTAAAAAGCTGATCATACTTTGCTGCAATCTCCTTCCTCCTGCCAACGAAGCCATCAAGCTTTTTAAGCTGACTCAAACCCAAGGCAGCCTGCAAATCAGATATCTTAAAATTGTAACACTCGCCGTGCTCGCCCCTGTTATCATAAGTTGTTAATGCATTAATCTTGTCGCTTAAACCTTTATTATCTGTAAGCACCATCCCACCAACACCAGTTGTCATCATCTTGGTAGCCTTAAAAGAGAATATTGAAATGTCACCAAAACTTCCCACCTTCCTCCCATTATGCTCAGCGCCAACACTCTGTGCGCAATCCTCAACTACGGGGGTACCTAACTCCAAAAAAGATTCAAGATTAGCTATGGGATTACCGAATAGGTGGGGCAAGACTATTGCTTTGGTATTAGGATTAACCTTAGCCTTGGTATCCTCATAAGATATGTTGAAATCATAAGGGTTTATATCAACAAGCAAAGGCTTAGCCCTACACTGCTCTACTGCACTGAGCAAAGAATAACAGGTATAAGAAGGGATAATAACCTCGTCACCTTCACCAACATCCAAAGACCTCAACGCAACATACAGGGCACTGGTACCGCTGTTTGTAGCCACACCATACTTCCTACCAACATAAGATGACATCTCCGCAACAAAATTATCAGTTAACACGCCAGGCGAGAGAGAACCCTCAAGAGCCTGGATTACAGACTCCTTATCATCAGGACCGATACTAGGATTTGCATGTTTAACCACATCATTTAAATGGAAGTTATAACTTATCAAGAACCTCCACTGGTTATCTGTGCCCAAAACTTTTTCACTGTTCAGCAGGCAACCATGCTTCCTATAAAAATTTATGGCACGCGGATTGTTAACAAGAACCTTAAACTCAGCCTTCTCAACGCCATGCTTCCTGCATCCATCCAAAAATTCATTCCACAATACATCAGAAATGCCATTACCCCTGTTGTTATAATCAGTTATTATCTTGACTAACTTACCAGTCTTACCATCATTAACCAAAGCACCTATGAAATAACCAACAATCCTACCGTTGGCTGAAACATACTTGCTCATATTCCACTTGCCAGGCAGGTCATCACGAAACTTATCTTCCCCCCAAGGAAGTTCACCTATACCTGTCCAGTTATGCTCCAGCCTTAATAAATCAGGCATAATCTGTGGCAGACTTTCCTTGCTTATGTCACCAACTTTAACGTCAAGAGTCATTTTGAACTCCTGTTAGTAGGCATACCCCCAACACAAAACAATGCATCCACAGACGCCATAAAAGGAAGAAAACCAGAATAACGCTGAGGATAAACTGGATGATTATAATCCTGGAAAACCACTTTAATGCCCTCTCTCTCGAAAGGTGCCAAGTTTAAATACCCCCTCCCCCCAGCACCAGAAAGGTAAACATTAGCATCAACAGCCTTACATAAAAGAACAAGGTCCTCAGACGGGTCCGACTTCTCATAATGCTCAGGCTTAAGTCCCAACTCAGAGGCCATAACAACCTTCTTATCGATACCGAAAGCCTTGCTCAAAAAATTGATGATTTCCATGTTCAAAGGCAGGAGATTGTCATGAGACTTTAAGACTATTTTCTCAAACTCAGGGAAGAACTTGTCAAAAAAAGGAGCCCCCCCATAATTAATCTTTATTTCCCTCAACAGCTCAATGTTCCAAGGCTTGTTTTTTACCAAGCCATTCTTTACGTTCTGATGCATTATGTAATCATACTTGCCGTCAACAGGAACCTTAATCCACTTACATTGAGGATTATTCATATTATCGTTGCTATTAATCCTTATCCTGTTCCTATGGTGGTAGTCACGCTCAACAAAAAGAACCTCATCCCGGATAATGAAAACGTCACAACTCTTCAACTTATCAAAAAAGCCGAGGTAAGGAATGAAATTAGGCTGGTGGGCAGCCATAACCCTCTCATACATCTGATTCCTCCCTGAATAAGTGGTTTACAGCAAAAGCCTCAGCATATTTTTTGTTACACATAGCACCATGCAACTCAGCAATATTCCTGGTAAGATTAGGGTTGATTGTACCTTTAGACAGCTGACTCCCGTAACAACTCAGTGCTTCAATCTTTCTAGCAAAGTTGCTATCAGAAAGCTCAACAAAGTAATGAGGCTCAAAAGAAATTGTTGAAGGGCCCTGAAAGAGCAGTATATCCTTAATTCTCCTAGCAGCAGAAGAAACAGCATGACTGCAATTCCTGTGGTCCTGATGTCTGTCATTAGGAGAATGGGTATAAACACGAGTAACCCCAAACTTGTTAATAAAAGTTTCGATAAAATTAACTGTTGTTTGGTCATCACTCAAAAAACCATCTGCAAAATTCCCAAAAAAAACCTCTTTTAGACCAAGAGCATTAAGAGAAGCAAGACACTCTTCCTTACCAGCTGAATGTTTACCTTTCTCACCGTTAGTCATAATCAAACAATAAACTGAATCACCTAAAGCTATGTGCTTAGCAAGGGCACCACCACAACCAAGTTCAATGTCATCGGGATGGGCACCAATAGCCAGCACAACATTTTTATCTTTTAACATAAAACCCCCTAGCTTTTTTACTTCTTGATAACACTCCCTTTTGCTATAGGGCAATAAATAACGCGAAAAAAATAATAAAGGTTTGGATGTCACCACCAATTTAAGATAAGAAATAGAATCATACGTGGAACATGTAATCTTCCGGCATTTTTTTCAGATCAACTGAGTCCCTATAAAAAGTAACGTTAGCCTTGTAAACCCCTCTCTTCGTAGACCTCTCCCGCTCAATTATAACAAGATTTGACTCAAGAGTCTCAGCAGCCTTTGCAATAGAAGAGAGAACTTTGTTCTTACTCTTACCCTGAAACCCTTTTGCATGAAAATCGCGGTTGCCTAACTCTTTAATATCCCCTTTCTTAATCAGATGGGGTAGGTCGTAACGGTACTCCTTCCTTGTTGTGATAGCAACTTCCCTAATTCTTACCATTTTAGCCTAGAACGCCCCAGAATTAGGTTACTGGACCATTTAAAAAGATATCGTTTAAAAAAATAAAGAGTTAAGTTTATAAGGAACTCGAAAGCAAAAACTACCTATGAAGATACTCATTACAGGCGGTGCAGGATACATAGGAAGCCACATAGTCAGACTGCTGGAAAAAGAACATGAGATAGTGGTTTATGACAACCTGGTAAATGGGCATAAGGAAAGCATACCAAACAACATAAAGCTTGTAACAGGATGCCTCTCAGACAAAGAACTACTAGACAAAACCTTCTCCGAAGAAAAATTTGATGGGGTTATACATACAGCAGGATTCATAGAAGCAGGAGAATCGATGACAAATCCAGGCAAGTATTTCTGGAATAACACCACAAACGGGTTAAACTTACTGAATATTATGGTTAAACACAACGTAAAAAAAATAGTTTATGCATCTACAGCAGCGGTATATGGAAACCCCAAGACACTACCCATACCAGAAGATGCTGAAAAAAATCCCCAAAATTATTACGGGTTAAGCAAACTCATGTTCGAGCAAATCATGGACACGTTCAAAGTCCACGGAATACAAAGCATAACCCTAAGATTCTTCAACGTATCAGGAGCTGCTTTCGGAATAGGAGAACACCACGAACCAGAAACACACTTAATACCCTTAATACTACAAGTCCCTCTAGGCAAGAGAAAGGAAATAAAAATATACGGAACAGATTACGAAACAAAAGAGGGCACATGCATAAGAGACTACATACATGTAGTGGACATAGCAAAAGCACACAAACTAGCACTGGAAGCCTTGATGAAAGGAAAAGAAGGGAAGTTCAACCTTGGATCAGGAGGGGGATATTCTGTAAGAGAAGTTATTGAAGCAGCAAGGGGAGTAACAGAACACCCGATACCAGCTGTAGAGACAGAAAGGAGAGCAGGAGACCCGGCGGTACTTATCGCATCCAATGAAAAAGCAAGAAAAGAGCTGGGATGGCAGCCAGAAATAGGATTAAATGAGATAATAAGAAGCGCTTGGGAATGGCACAGAAACAACCCTGACGGATTCAACAAGAAATCATAGCAAATTCTGGATTAACCAAGCCAATCAAATCAGAAGAAGAGAGAATCAAACCAGCATTATGACTGCCTGTGCTAACACTAAGATTCATCTTGGACCTCAAATCAAGGTCAAAAACGATCCTCAAAGGATTCTTCAACAGCAGAGGCGTGACAGCGCCGACCTCATAACCAGTAACTTTCAAAACATCGGGAGCGCGGAGCAAGCTCAGCCTACCAGACCTGAGATAATTTCTCAACTTATCCAGATCAAGCCTCTTGTCACCCGGAACGCAAGCAAGAAAACAATCCTTGCCGTCACTAACAACGATACTCTTAACCATCTCATTCTTAATTATACCACGCTCCTTCGCCGCTTCTTCCACGGTAAAAACAGGCTTAGAATGAATGACAAGCCTGTACCTAACACCCCTGGAATCCAAAAACTGAGTTACCTTGTTGCTGAACGAGTTCATTTTTTTATCGTAAAATTTACGAAAAAAGTAAATAAACATTTATATATTTTTCTTAGCAAATCTCAAAATATATTTCATAACCAATAGACATCCGCCATCTATACACGCAGACTATTTATATTCTTATCTTATTAAAATTAAGGTGATGACAATTTATTTAAATACTGTACAAATAGTAAAAGACAGGGGGCCATGGTATAACTTGGATTATTATTCAGCGTTCGGGACGCTGCGATTAGGGTTCAAATCCCTATGGCCCCATAAAATATATAAACAAGTAAAGAAAAACAAGGAAAAGATGGACATATACACAAAACTAAAAAACAGGGAATACACTCTGAAAGAAAAAATAGCAGAAGTAGTAAAACTAAGCCAGACGCTAGCAGACAAAGGGGCGAGCATAAACGACATCGGATATTCTATGCTGTTAAAAGAAGCTCTTCAACATACCGATACTACAAAAGAAAAGGAACTAGCAACAAGAGTAGAGGAACTCTTAGCAGAATTGGACAGCGGAATAAAAAGCAAGAGAATGATAGGATTCAGCCCGTACGGATTCCAGAAAAGAATAGAAACAATACTCACTCAACAAACAAGTTTGTAAAAGAGAAATTCTCCCCGTCAAAAAGGCCCTTATCGCTCAACCTAAGCTTAGGAATCACCAAAAGAGACAGAAAAGAAAGAGTCATGAAAGGGGACTTGAGATTACAACCAAGAAACCTGGCTTCTGTATTAACCTTCTCAAGAGCCTCAGCAACCTTCTCAGCAGACTGGTCAGACATCAAACCAGCAACAGGCAACCTCAAATCAACAAATACCTTCCCCTCATAAACAACAACAAAACCTCCACCAACATTTCTCAAGTGATTAACGGCAACGGCCATGTCATTATCATTCGTCCCAACAACAACCACGTTATGGGAATCGTGAGCCACAGAAGAAGCTATCGCTCCATCAAAAAGAGAGAAGCCCTTAACGAAAGCAACAGCCATGCGATTGTTACCGTAACGCTCAACAACAGCAATCTTCAAAACATCTATGCTCAAATCGTTCTGAATCAGGTTAGTATCGACGTTAAGCTCTGTCGTAAGTTCCTTAGTCACAATCTGGTTCTCAACAACGCCAATGACTTTAACACGCTGAAAAGGTTTCAAGGACTTCAATCGGAAATCAGAAGAAAACTTCTCGTTGTAGTTGAAAACGTTTAAGGGCTCGACAGGAGCGGAATGAAACAAAGCCTTACCATCCTCAGCAACCTTAACACCCTTAACCCAAGTCTCAAGAACGTTAAAATCCTTCAGGCTATCAACTATTATGAAATCAGCATCATCACCCTTCCTCAACAAACCAACCCCAAGGTTATAATGCTGGACAGGATTCAAAGTGGCCATGCAAACAGCATGGATTGGATCTACACCCAGAGAAACAAGCTTTCTCAACATCAAATTGATGTGACCTTCAAACAAATCATCAGGGTGTTTATCGTCAGAAACTAGAAAGCAGGTATACTTCTCATTCTTAGCAATACCCAACAAATCCTCCAGGTTCTTAGCTGATGAGCCTTCACGAATCATGATTTTCATACCAAGCTCAGCCTTCTCCTTCGCTTCGTCAAAAGTAGTGCACTCGTGGTCTGTAGAAATCCCAGCAGAGAAGTATTTTTTCAAAGAATCACCAGAAAGCATAGGACAATGGCCATCAATAGGCTTTTTCAACTTCTTAGCAGCATCTATCTTAGCCATAACCTCAGGATCTTGATTAATAACACCGGGAAAGTTCATCATCTCACCAAGAGCAACAACTGCCTTTTTCCTCAATAACGTGGCAACAGTCTTGCTATCGAGAACAGCGCCGGATGTCTCAAAAGGAGTAGCTGGAACACAACTAGGTGCGGTGAAAAAAATCTTCAAAGGAACCTTCTTCGCATCATCAATCATGAACTCGACACCCTTAATACCAAGAACGTTAGCAATCTCGTGAGGGTCTGAGACGACAGCAACAGTCCCGTGAGGAGCAACAGCTTCTGCAAATTTGCTAGGGGTCAACAAAGAACTCTCTATGTGAATGTGAGCATCAACCAAACCAGGCATTATGTAAGTATCAAACGATTTGCCAACAGGAGTTACCTTGCTAATTTTTCCATTTACTATTTCAATCTCTGCAGGAAAAACCTGCTTGTTAGAAATATCAACAAAGTTACCCCCAATTTTCATAGCCATAAGTAGCTAACAACAAATTTATATAACTTTTCTTAAACCATAATATACATGACAAGCATAGTAATAGAAACAGAGGGGAAAAGAATAGAAGTCTGGCTGAACAACACCCAAGCAGCAAAAGAGCTGATGGAAAAACTACCCCTAGAATCAACAGCAAACCTTTGGGGAGAAGAAATCTTCTTCTACATAAAGCACAGGCTGACGCCAAGCAAAGATGCGAAGGAAGAGGTCAGAGTGGGTGATTTTGCCTACTGGCCGCCGGGACCTGGACTGTGTTTATTCTTCGGAAAAACACCAGCATCAAAAGGGGATGAGCCGAGAGCAGCAAACCCGGTAACAGTGATAGGACAGGTAGTGAGCAACATAGAAGACCTGAAAAAGATAAAAAACAAGGACAAGATAACAGTCAGAATGGTTTAACCACTTCTATGTAAACAATGTAAATAGAAAGAGAAAGAATGATAGCAAATATAACATATTCTGCAATCCCGCCAGTAGCAACAGGGCCTGAAACCCTCCTATCTGAAAAGGGCTTCAAGAAAGGAACGCCGCTCAAAGTGAAAGCATCAAGGAATATGTGAGATAAGTAACCGAAAAAAGGAGCGAACGCCAAAAAGCTGACGCTGAAGAGATAAACGGAAAGTATCAGGAAGAGCAATGCAGCTGTCAGAGAATGAAAAAACCCGCGATGACCAAAAAAAACTTCCAGGAACCAAGACAACGGCCTGACTTTCCTCCCAACCTTGCTATTTGAAGTGTCTATGTCAACTACAACAGAACCCAAACAAACCAACGGAATAAAAAAATACGGGTTAACAGAAGGAAAAAAATGGAAAAAGACTAGAGAGACAAGAATTGCAAAAACAAGATGGGTTTTAAGCATCATATTAACTAGCAAAACCTTTAGCAAGAACAGTCGCAAGCTCCTTAGCGTCGGCCTCGTTCAAGTCCTGAGCCATCAACTCAAAACGATCAAACATATCGTTCTTGTTAACCCTCCCTGAAACGTAAAAACTCTTACCGAGCAACTCGTTCTTCTTCTCATCAAAACCAACAGGGTTATCACGCAAGTGCGTAACGTCCGTCAAACCAAACACCTTAGAAGCGAGGTCACGGAAAAGAACAACACGTATGTTCTCAGTCCCGTCATCCAACAACATGTTAACTATCGGAACGAGCTTAACAGGAACGTGACCGTGCTGCTCACAACGGTACTTATCCCCGTCAGGAACAACCTTACGGTTACACTCGGGACACGCATCGTAGAAGCGGGGCTCAAAAACCTGAACAACAGTGCCTAACACCTTAGTAAAGTCACCGACATTCAGATCCTTAATCTTCTTCGTGTTCAATTCCCTCCTAAGCGTTGCCATCTGAACAGAAACATTAATTTCCTCACCAGGAGGATTAACAATCAGCTCATTACGACCACCCAAATGAATCTCCTTGAAACCTTGGTTCTCACGAACCATACCCCCCACAATCTTAATTACATCACCTTCATTGAACTTCTCAAACTTCTCAATGTGATTCGTATCCCACAAAACAATCCTTATGCTGCCAGTCTCGTCAGCAACAAAAAAAGAAGCAACCTTCCCTTGCCTAGAATCTCTCTTGAACTCACGAACTTCGTACTTGCGAACAACCTTAGCAACAAGCTCATTAACCCTTAAACCCTCAATCATCTCCTTAACCTTGTAACGCTTCTTATTTATGTCTGGGTAGAGCTTCAAGCCGAGCTCATTAGCAACTATGTGGGCCGCACCTTCACGAGAAATCAAGCCGGACAACTGCTTAAGCTTAGCATCTATCCTCGTGCTGATTTCAGCATCAGAAAGCCCCTTTTCCTCTTTTATCCTCTTAACGATCTCATCATACGTTATTCTAAGCATCATCAAAGCATAAAAAACCCAAGGGGTATATTAATTTTTTTATTTCAAAGAAGATAAATCAAATCCTAGTAATCTTAATCTCAGGGACTGAAATCTTATCAAGGTACAGGTAGGTCAGAGTCATCTGCAACTGGGTCTTGATGGGTTTCTCACCGCTAAAGGGAATCCTGCAGTGGATTATCTTCTCATTAAGGTTGTTAAGCTTAACAGCGCCTTCAGAGCCTATCTCCCTCCTCTCACCACCATCCTCAAAGTAACATGAAACATCACGCTCAAAAATCCTCAAATCAACGTTCTTCTCCTCCTCATCCTTAGAGGGGAAACAGGAAGAAACAACAGTGCCCTTACCAACAACCTTAATCTTAAAAGTGAAATCGGTATAAGTGCCTCCACCCTTCTCCTCAAGCTCCTTAACCTGAACAGGAGCATTAGAGTTACTGTTGGAAGAAAGCGCACCCCCCTCAACATCACTGGTTTTAGAACCTATGTAAAAATTGTCAATAACAACCTTAGTCTCATAAGGATAACAAACCTCAGCCTCCAAAGTACCTGACTTTATTATGCGATCATCAAACATCTGCTCAGGATTATATGACGTAGAACCCAACTCAACCAAAGCCTCACCACCAATGCCAGACTCATCAACCTCATTTATCAAATCAGAGTTAGCGCCCTCAAGATCAGAAGGGTTGAAATTGTTATCGAGACCTACCAAACGGGCCATGAAAGCGCCTGAAGGAACACTAGCAGTCCCTGTGTTACGGACATTAAGCGTGAACTTTATGTTGCGGTCACGACTAACCTCCTTTTGAGGCTCATCCTCAACAAAACTTATGGAAAGACCTGAAGAACTACCAAAACCATACCTTTCAGACGTCTTCTCCTTATCACCACCAAAGCTAAGGTCACCACAACCAAATACAAAAACCAGCAACACCAAAACAGCAATTATCTTTTTCATATCACACAACCTCAAAACTGTTCGAATCCCTAATCTCATAAACGTAAGACAACTCAACGTTAATCAAAGGCTTATAATCACGAGCATCAATACCTTCTATCGTACATGTAGCAGTTCCCTTGTCCTCTTTGCTCTTAAACACCAGAGGACTACAACTAGCCCTACCAGGCGAATTATACAACCTAACAGCCACCATCTTATTAAGATTATCGTCTTCCTCACCACAAACATCCTTCTCAGCGGAAGAACTGAAAAACTGACCCTTACCCTTGTGGGTAACTTCGATGAAAAGGGTCATTGAGTATTCCTCATCTGCGATAAGCAAAAGTTCCTGACTGACTGCAGTAATCTGCAAAGGAGCGCTGGAAACACCCAGAAGCTTGGCATCCTGCCTCGGCTTACACTCCTTCGAAGTCAAAATATCCTTTGCTATGCAGCCCTCGACAGAAGCATAAGTCTTGTAGCCGTAACGGGCTATGGAAGTTACGGAAAAAGAATTAATTGTGAACTCATCAATCGTAGCAGGACCCTCATCAAAGTTAAAAGTTTCGTGTTCGCCCTCAACAGTCTCATCCTCAAAACGAGACTTACCCTTTAGAGAAAACTCCTCACACCTGCAACCCTCAGCCTCCTCAAAAACATTGGAATTCAAACCGGTAACACAAACAGAACCCTCAGCAACAGATTCCCCATCATTCTTAACATCAACACTAACGCGAAGAGGAACATCCCTCGAAACCTTGCCGGCTTCAGGAGGTTGGAGTATAGTGAGGGTTATTGAGTCGGTGCCGCCGATAAAAGATTTTCCAACCCCTGTAGAGGTGGGAGGCTTAAAACCAGGAAGGTTAAGATTCTTAAAAACATCACTAAAATTGGCACAACCTGAAACAAATAACAATATCACCAAGAAGAAAAGAATTTTTTTCAAGGAGTACCCCCTTCCATAGGGGTCTCTGTGGGTGTGATCAATTTCTTAGTAACCGTTATCACATCAGACCTCTCGTTGAACTGGTAATCATAACTAACATCTACATGATAAGCTGTCTCGAAACCAGCATCCTTACCCTCAACCAAACTATCATCAATCTTCAGCCAGCACTCAAAAGTCCTATGAGCCTCTGTCTCACCAGAACCGAAAGGCGGAAAGAGTGAAAGAATTTCTTTATCTGCCTCGTACCTCTTGTACTTACCAGAAGAACCAACTTCTGTGAATGGACATAGCTCACTCTTAGGACTCATACTATCATCTATCGAAACTCCTTCGGGCAAGAACAACAGCAGAGAGTTAATCTTACTGACCTTACCCTCCCACCTGTTATTCAACGTAATACCAACCAAAGGAGGGGAATAACCGCTGCCGACAATAACAGGCTGCTTCAAATCCTCAGCAACCCCTATACCAAGCTCAACGGGCTCCCCGTTATACAAAGCCTTTATCGGAAGCTTGTCATTCTTATTGTTAACCTTGAAGAAATCCTGCCCTTTCAACCTCTCATACTCTTTAGCAGAGAGCAAGTAAACTTTAAGCGAAGCCCTCTGAGCAGGTATCAAAGACTTGATAGAACCCTTAACAGTAACTGTCTTATCTTCCGTTAAGTCACCCCTCGTCTTGAAAGTGCACCTCAGGTTGTTAGCAACAGCAGGGTTCTCGCTTGAAAGCTTCAAGGACTCGCTAGGAATTTTAGATATCTCACCGTCAATAACGTCAGATGGATCAACCTTGCAATCAAGGTTAAGATTAATGTTCTCAAAATTCTCACCCACAGTAACGACGTACTTGAAACTTGAAGTAGCACCAGACGGCACCTTCTTAGAGCCAACAGACTGAAAGTTAACAAACCTAACACCGTAATCAACCTTAGTATCGTTGGTATCGCTGCTGTAAAAAGCCTTACCAGCACGTTGAGGCTGCTGGATAAACAAGTAATTATAGAAATTAGAAACGCCTGAACTCACCCGGCCCCATAAATCAGTAACGCTCCTCTGACCAGTGGGGGAGGTAACGTAAAAATAACCATACAAACCGCCAAAAACAACCATGATAACAATCACTATGGTAAGAACAACACTCAACCCTTTGCTCTTAGGAGCAGGCTGAGATGCAACATAAGGTTCGTGTTGCGAACCCCCATAATCACCATCATAATCTCTTGCCATAAAAACCTCTTTTTTCAACAAAGAACAATTAAGTTTATTAATATATAAAGTTTTTTAAAAAACACATGGCATTAAACATATGCGTTGAAGCGTTAATAAGACTTCTCTTTGAAATAATAAACTACATATTTGGAGACATAACCCTATTATTTAGAGGCCACTCAGAAGCCTTGTGGACTGTTGTTCTGCCAGAACTGTTAAGGACTATAGTCTGGATTTTCATATTCTTCCTTGTAAGGTACTTGCTAAAAATAAATTTCCTAGCAAATACAGTAGTGATAGGTATACCGGTGACGCTACAATTCTTATCAACGTTCCTCGTAGGAATACCCGTAATAGGATGGCTATTCGCAGGAACACTTTACGTAACATCAGCAATACTCTCAGCGGTAGCGTGGGGATTCCTGGCAGTCACAGACGAAACAGTACCGCTCTACCTGAGGTTTGTAGGATTGCCTGGAATGATGATACTGGGAGCGATATCAGGACTGATAGGACCTTTCGGGTTACTCATGGATGCAGGAGTGATAGTAGCACTATCAACCATTGCAAGAATAATCGTGCCATTATCAACACTTATCGTATTACTACTAACATTCTGGTCACCGACATGGTTCTGCGAAACACTCAACTCAAGCCTGAAAGTGTTAGCAAACGTAAGACAGGAAGGACTGGTAGAAGGTATAAAGGAATCATTACTACTAATCCCCCTAATCAAAAACAGACTCGCAAAAACCAAGAAGCCAGGATAGCTCCTTCATATTCTTCTTAGTCAAATACTCCTGAGGAATGTTAACGACTGACCTCAACCTGTGAGAAGGTGAGCCGACAAACATCTTAGGACCAATCTTCTGTGAATCACCAGTCCTGGCATCAGTAAGATAGACTTCTAACCTGCCAGCAATATTTTTCCGCTCTATCCGCAAATCGTAAGGCCTGGAATAAAAACCATCCTGGGGCTGATAATAAAAATTTGCACGCAAACACTTAACGTCATCAGAAAAATAAACACCGGCAAAAAAACTTGCGGAAAAAACCAGATATTTCAAACCTTTTAACAAAGCAATCACCCCCTTTCCGAAAACGTTACAATCAAAAAGGAGGGCTTAATAAGAGTTGTGCAAGAAAAAATGAAAGATTTGCGAAAAAAGTGGGCTAATTCTTATTAAAAATGAATGCTTAGAATAGGGTATGGGAAAAATTAAAACACTGGGGATTGCGTTGCTGCTTGCAGGAGCAGCAGTAGCAGGAGACTCCTGCAACGTAAATGACAGATTCATCAACCCGATCAGGTACAGGAACGTAAAGATGGATCCCAACAGCTACCAGAAGCCGTTCAAGCTGCAAAAGAAATACCTACAGAACGAGCAAGGAATGCTCGAATTACAAATAGGTTATGACGAGAAGTGGTACCTGGTAAGCAAAGACCTAAGAGTTAACGAAAGAAGCCTTGACCAGATGCTGAAAGACCAAGGCAATGAATTTGCAAGAGCAATAAAGGAAAAGTATGAACAGAAACAGCCAATCATAAGGGAATACATCAACAAGATAATAGAAACATACAAAGAAATATTCGGTGAAGAAAATGGGAGAACTGGTAAGGATAATCAGTGAACAAGAATCGTTCCTGAGAGGAATACAACAGGAAACGAGAACGGGGAACATGAATTATGAGTTGATGACATACCCTCAGGGATACTTCGGAGTACAAAAACACGTAAAGGACATAGTTGTAATAAGCAACATAATAGGCAAAGAAGTAAATTATGAAGCAAACAACATAACAAAAACCTGCTCAAAGATAAAAAAGTTCTTCAACGAAAATGTTCTTGGAAAGAAAAAATTCACAATAGAAGAACTACTAAACATGCAACTCAGAAACATAATGCTGCTTAACTCCAACCTGAGATACATAAACCAGGAAGCGAGAAACGAAAGGGACAACCTAATAGAATACTACGAAAGCATATGCCAAGAGTTCAAAGAGAACATACTAACAGCACCCGAAAGACAGAAAAGACTCAAGACAAGAACACAGGAACTGTCAACAGCAAGATATAGAATATCAACCAACAGGAACTACGACGACGATTACTTCAACACAGAAAAAAGATTCAGAGAAGCGAGAAGGAACCAGGCAGAAGAAGAGCACGATTACGTTATGAGAATGAGGGATGCGGTAAAATTACAACAAGAAAAAGCATTCCTGGACATCATGGAACAGCTACTGACAAGGTCTATTCACTTAAGCGAGCTATACAACAGGGACGTAGAACACATAGAAAGGCACGTCGAAAAAACAAAAAACGTTTACCTGAGACTGATAAAACAACAAGGACAGTTCTTCATGCTAAGAGACGGAGTGGAAAAACTTAAAGAGTACCTGTTTAACCTGCAGAACGGAGTTATAAGAGGCGTATCGGAGATGAACAACATAGTAAATGGAGTTGATTCGCTGAACGCAATCCAAGCGCCAACCATGGGAAACCTGAAAACCATAGTGGAAGACGTAAGAAGTGCTCACAACGAAAGAAACATAGAAATGGAAAGGAGACTAGAGAGATACAAGCTTATCAAAAGATAAACCTATCTTACGGGCATGCTCCAAGGTAACATAAAAAAAGTTGTTGCCCTCACTTCTCAACATCTCAGAGGGTTTGAGAAAGAACCATCCCTCCCTATCGAATCTTATGCCTATCCAAGGCTCTGAACCAAATCTTCTGGCAAAAAGAACCAACTGGTCAACCTCCTCATTAGGAAAATACTTTTTTGGTTCCCTAACAGACTTACACTCTATGGCAAGATAACGCTTTGTATTAGACGCAAGAATATCAGGGGAAGGAAGTGGAACAGAACCGGAACCTGGAGCACGCAAAGCAGCCCAGATACCAGTATCCCAAAACATGTGCAATAACTCCCGCTCTGCTTTGCTGCCTTTAGATTTTCCGCCCATTTTATTTAAGTTCCTCCCTTATTATTTCTAAACACTCATCAAAGTTTGACTCTAGCTCTTTGTAAGTAAAAAATAAAGTTTTCCACCCATACTTTGAAAAAGTATCTATTCTCTCTTTTTTATAGTTTTCTACAGAACCATACTGTTTTATTTTAAAGTAATCATAAAATACCTCTACTATTACTTTCTTACCATTTGTAGAGACAAAATCTGGAACTCTGCCTGCGATAAAAAATCTTCTATCGTAAAAACCTCCTACAAATTCTAGTGGCAGATTATTTTGTTTAAATAAATCTATGTATTTCTTCTCAAACTTGTTCGGGGATCTATTAAGCGATTCTAACATCTTATTTTTATGCTCTAAAGTCATCTTTCTTCCCTTTCTGAAAGTACTTATCTTCTTTTTTGTGATATCGCTGAGAGTTTTACCTTTATGAGCAAGACTCATCTTCTTCCTTGTTTCTGAAGTAAGTTTAATACCTTTCAATTTGTCACTTATCTTTTTCTTGGTCTCTCCAGACCAATTTTCCCCCTTATTCCAAGGTGCTTTACCCATATGTGCTAAACTCATTTTTCTTCTAGTCTCTAAAGTATGTTTTTTACCTTTAAAGTGGTTATTATGGGTCTTATAGTAGTCTTTCAATTTCTGTTTACGCTCTTTAGTGCACGCTCTACCTTTTAGTGCTTTACTAATCTTATTTCTTGTTTCTTCTTTGATAATTTTACCTTTATGAACCAGAGAAAGTTTTTTCTTAGTTTCTTCAGAATGCCTTCTTCCTAACATTTTTATACGACGTTTATTTAGGGTGTCTATAGTTACAATTTTAGAATTAGGATACAGTTTTTTGTAATACTCAAAGCTAACATTATGTCTTTTGAGATGAGTGTTTGTAACAGACTTCAGCCTCTTTTTGCATATTTCGCATGTAACCAAAGATTCCATATTATTTAGAATTTTATATTACATAGCATACAAAATTATAAATCTTTCTGTAATAAAACCGTAAACTTTCCGATTACAAAGAAAAGCCTTTCTATCTCATAATCCAAGCAAGGATCATTCCGCCAACAAGGTTGATAACCAAAGATGAGAAAGCCCAAGATAGAATCAAGGCGGCAGGCAGGTTAATCAGCAAGAGCATAGAAAGAAAACTTGGCACCCCTGCAACAAGAAAAACAAGCAAACCGTAATTAAGACCCTTCTTAGCCACAGTATTACCTGGAACAGAATTCCTAACAACACCATAAACCAAGGCCACCAAAATACCGCTGACAATGCCAAATATTATCGAGTAAGCATAAAAGGATGCAGGCGGAGGACCGGCAGTGGGCATCATAAGCTTAGACCAAACAGCAAAATAAGCAGGATTTGTATAATAACTCATTGTTAGAAAAGACTCTATCGTATGAACAATCTGACCCAGAACAGCAAATAGAACACCTGCCCAAAAAACCCTCCAAGCACTAAGTTTTGCCATGATTTTTAGAAAACGTTCAAATTTAAAAAGTTTTTGAAAAAAAAAGAAGAAAAAAAGAAAGCCTTTACAAGTCACGAGGCTTAATGGTTGATCTGTTATTTTCCTTGGACCTCTCAGCAGCCCTAGCAATTAACCTCTCAACTTCCTTGCTGAGAGCGTCAGCAAAGTCTCCAGAAACATTCATACCTTTTGCATATTCTTTTATCTTACTCCTAACCACTAACAAATCTGCCATTTATATCTAACCTCCAGTTGTTTTTAACAAGCGAAAATTGGGCTTTAAGCCCTAAATCGCCAGTATAACGAAACTTAATGAAAAACAAGGGATATATAAACTTTTGTGTTATTTTTCACTTCTTAAAAAATTCTCTCATCAACTTAATTTTATCTTTTTTACCCAACTCAGAATAGACTTCTAATTGGGCCCCAAGAGACAAACAGGGTATTATTATTTTACCCAATCTGATTTTTACAAGATCCCCTCCCTTTATCCTGCGGAAGTAAACATCATTATCATACTCGCCTGAAACTTCCACCTCCACACCCTTAATTTGAAACCTAACCTTGAAATATTCGAGAAATCCTTCATATGCTGGAACCTTGAATATTGGTTCTTTAACGTATCTTTTGAAGGTCTTTCCAAAGAAATCCAGATTCTTAACACTTGTTACGATATCAAGATCATTTGGTTTCACATCAATTCCTTGCAAAGCGAGGTTACTTGTACCAACTAAGGCCCACTTAAGCTTCTTATCCTTCAGATTTAAAGCAACAAACTTCAACGCATCCCTAAAATTATTAGATAGCATTTTAACCTTTCTTAAATACCACAATCTTAAAATTATTATTTGAAACAAAAACATCTTTCTCCCTCAAAATTTTAAATCCGGACCGTTTCGCATACGTTAGGATGAGCTCCGGCTTTACAGAAATTATTGTTAGCGTGCCAGACTTTTTAAGGATAGGACTGATTTGGTAGAAAAACTCCTTGTACAAACTCTCTATACTGCTCTGCTTTTTCTTCTTGGAAGGGAAAGGAGGGAAAGTAACCAACTTATCAACACTATCCTCATCAAGCTTCAAATCAAGAGAATCAGCGTTACACTTAGAAAAATTAACCTTAACGTTTGCAAGCTTAGCGTTAATCTTAGCGTTCCTAACGTTATTCATGGATTCGTCAAAGGCAAAAACCTTCTTACAACCAAGAATAGAAGCCTCTATAGGGATTACACCATCTTTGCAAAAAGGATCCAGAACAACATCAGAACCGTTTATGCTGGAAAACCTAACTGCGGCAGCAGCCAGACAGGCGTTTATTGAAGAGCTGAAAATCTTAACACGGTAAGGACGCCTGCAAAGGTTATCTGAAATCAAAACACCTATGAAACAACTATTGCCAACAACATCGGCAACCACAGTATTTCTGGGCTTCTTCAAATCAACCTTGAACCCCTTGTGGTAAATAACCTCCCCAACGTCACGCTCAACATCACGCGAACTGAAATTATGCACGCCCTCACGGTTGCATCTAACAACAAAAGAACCTTTGAAAGAAAATTTAAGTTTAGAAGATTTTTTAACCAAATCTTTCAGAGAAGAAAAAGAAAAATGACCCATGTAAGAGTAAACCCTGCTGACAAGCCTAGGAGAAAAGCCTTTCAAACTCTTAGCTGAAAACAACAACCGGCCATCAGCAACCTTCTCTGCTTGAGCCTTCAAAGAGGATTTTATCTCAGCAGAAGCAAGATCCTCCGCACCTTTCAAGGTGACAGCAACATATCTCATCAGGCCCTAACCTCAAACTCCTCAAACTCGTTCTTGTATTCCTCTTCCTTAATCTCAAACTTCTGAACAACCGCACCCTTCGGACCTTTCCTGCAAAAATTCACCAGTTCCTCAACAGCATCATCAGAACCCTCAAAAACCGCCTCGACATGGTCGTTTGTATTACGGACAAAACCCTTCACGCCAAGCTTGTAAGCCGACCGGCTGGTGTTGTGACGGAAAAAAACACCTTGGACGATGCCATAGATAGACAGATGGACACGCCTCATATTACCTCCGCAACATACAACTCGTTCTTATCCTCCACTATCCTGATCCTGAGCTGCTTACCAACAGAAGCATTACAATTATTAATACTTACGCATCGATTACCGGCAACTCCAATCACCTGACCGTTAATCCAACCAGGAGACTTGACAACAACATTAACCTTATCACCTTTCTTGAAAACAGAAGGGATTCTTGGTTTTCTAACGACATTAACGTCCTTAGCATTCAACTCCAGCTTAACACCACACTTCTTCCCAAGCAACTTCAGGTGATTATAGAACTTCCACCAATTAACATGCTTAGCCCTTTTGTACTTCCTACCATACTTATAGATTTCATACTTCTGAATTCCGAAACGAGCGTTCAAAGACTTGCCAAACTTAACTATCCCCTCAATATCCTCATCATTAACACCCTTCAACCACACAGGCGTAAGCATAAGCTCAATCTCGGACTTTGAAATATACTCAGCAATCCTTACGATTTTATTAACATCATAATTATCCCTACCGCAAAGCAGCCTAGCTTTTTCAGGGTCAAAAGAGTTTATGGAAAGATTTATGCGGTTCATGCCCGCCTTTTCCAAGGCATCAACAATTCCCTCGGTTAACAGAACACCGTTAGTCTGCATGGAAACAAAAGAAACTCCCTTAATTTTTGAACAAATACCCACAAGCTTAACAAAATCCGTATAACTCAGGGTCTCGCCAGCAGAGTCAAAATGGAGTTCAACACCCTCCCCCTTAAACTTAACAACATCCTTAACCCAGTCAACCAGGTAGGAGAGCTCAACCTCAAAGTTGTAAGGGTGCATTCGCTCATCGTTGGCGTTAGTCGAGCAGAAAGGGCATTTCAAATTGCAAACACTAGTAGGCCGAACTTCGATAAGGTTAGTTCCCCTATCGATTATGCCGAAGGCTATGCAACCTATCAGGGGGATACCAGACGCCCTAGTTATCTTGATCAATTTCATGAAAAGAAAAACCAAGAAAAAAGTTAATAAACCTTGTGATACAGCAAAAAGACGGCAATGGCAAAGGAAACTTATTATGTATTTGCGGACGGTGGAGTAAAAGACGAATATGGGATGCCAAAACTACACTTCAGGACACGGCAAATAAACCTGAATGCAGATTGGGCTGCTCTAAATTCTTTTCTAAAAACTTGCCCTAACTTCCATGAAATGCAACCAGAATATAAATTACCGGACGAACTCAAGGGGAAGGATGGGTTAAGAGAATTAACAGCTGTAGAAATAGAAAAATGGGAAGCGAGTATCAAAGAAGAAACAGGGTTAGTTAAGAAATTAAAATGGAAACAATAAAGGTAGAAGAAGCTCTTTGTGAAGATTACACGTTCATAGACGTAAGAACACCCAAAGAATTTGAAGAATCAACCATACCGGGAGCGATAAACATACCCCTGTTCAGCAACGAAGAACGGGCAATAGTCGGAAAACTGTACACCCAAGTGGGGCAGGAAGAGGCCATAGAGAAAGGATATGATTTTGTGCAACAAAAACTGCCAAAACTAATGCAAGAAATAAGAAAACACGAAAAGAAAAGGCTTGTGATATTTTGCTGGCGTGGCGGAATGAGAAGCAAAGCATTATGCATGCTGCTGGAAAACTTAGGCATGGACGTAAGACAACTTCAAGGGGGGCACAAAGAATACAGGAAGCACGTTGTTGAAAAACTGAAAAATTACAAACCAAAAGCAAAACTAATAGTCCTCTACGGAATGACAGGGTGCGGAAAAACAAAAATGCTAAAACAATTCAAGAACTCACTAGACCTGGAGGGGTTAGCACAGCACAGGAGTTCCTTATTCGGGGACATAGGACTAAAACCAAGAAGCCAAAAAATGTTCGAAGCATTACTCGTAAAAAGACTTGAAGAGTTAGATGAAGAAAAGTACATACTTACAGAAGGGGAAAGCAGGAAGATAGGCAACGTAATAATACCGGCGGCGTTATTCACGGAAATGCAAAAAGGAACCAAAGTAAAAGTTGAAGCAAGCATGGAATACAGAATAAAAAATCTTATTGAATGCTACTCAAACAAGGAAGATGAAAAGATAGTAGAAAAAATAAAAATGCTAACAAGAAGACTGGGGAAGGATAAGGTAGAAAAAATGCTGGGACTATTCGAGAAGAAAAAATATGAGGAAGTAGCAAGAATGCTTCTGGAAGAATATTACGATCCACTGTATTCACACACGATAAACAAACAAGAATATGCACTTGTAATAAGACCGCAAGAAATCAAATCTATCGAGCAACTGACTATTGTTTCTTAACATATTTAGGATAAATGTTGGGGTCCATGAAAACCTTAGAAGTCCGGACAGCAAGACCATAATCGTTATTCATCATGTCTTCAGAAGACATCAAAGATTCCCCGAGACATACAAGCTCTTCCTTCAAAGTAAAAACCGCAACAAGATCATTTTGCCCTATGCCCGAATGAATCTTACTAATCCCTGGAAGGGACAAACTAGCGCCGTGACAGAGAGAGTCAACAGTCGTATCAAAAACCCAAATCTTAGGGAGGTGTGAAACAGCATGCTCGAAAGGGAGAATAACATTTCTTAGGTGTGATTCGTTACCTTCCTCCTTCCAAACTTCGTAAGCATCCTTAACGTCGTGAAGAGAAACCCATGACTTATCGTTGAAAGGACCGGCCTTTGTTCTCACCAACTGAACCATGTGAGCACCCACCCTCAGTTTCTGACCCCAATCGTGAACAAGCTTCCTTATGTAAGTACCAGCCTGACAACCGACCTTGAACAAAACATGCTGACTATCAATCTCTAAAATATTCAGATAATAAATCTCCCTAAAACGATCCTGCCTCTTTATAGCAGAACGACGAGGAGGGAGCTGTTTTATCCTTCCTGTGAACTTTTCAACAGACTTGAATATGTCAGCCTGCTTAACAGAACCGTGCAGGTACATCAAACAGACATACTCCTTACCAGAAGGAAGCAGTGTCTGAACAATCCTTGTGCCCTTACCAAGGGCAATCGGCAGAACACCGGTCACTTTAGGATTTCCTTGATTATATTGTAATCTCTAAGGTTCCTGAGTGACCGACCTTGTCTAACCCTAATATTTTCTTGACATAATCTGAAACTTGGTGACTCGTAGGCCCTGAATGTTTATTTAGGTTTATTACCCCATAATCTATTAATCGCTCAATACTTCTTTTATTAGGGTCCTCTCCACAATCCCAACTTGTTTCAGCTTCTATCTTCATTAATACCTTCCTTTGTATCCTTTCGAAAGGTAACAGATTTTCTTCCATCCCTACCTCCTTTGATAATTCTAAATCTTTCATGTACATATTTTCAGCTTTTAATAACCACTTATCCAATTTTCTAAGCAGCATTAAAAATGATTTTCCTTCTTCAGTGAGAGACACTTTAAAAGGTCTTTTCAATCTGTCAACTATGAAAAAATTGAATTTATTAAACTTTCTTAAGGCGTAAGATATGGATGATTTATCATAGTTTAGATACTGATTAATACCTTTAAAAGTCTGTATGTTCCCCTTACTTATAGCCTTAAGGTATTTACTTATAGATTTAGTTCTATGGTGATTTAAGAAACCCCATAATAACTTTATAGCTCTCTTAGGAGACAAACTAAAAGGCATAACATCAGTTCCTACAAAAACTTTAAGAAAGAGATACTGGTTATACCATCTAGATACTTTGAATCTATTCTTTTGACTTATTTCTACGGTCTTACTTAAATCTAAGTTAGACAGTATCTTACTAAACAAAAGTTTTTCTTCTTTATTATAATTATTGAAAGATATTGTTATTTTATGCAACCCCCATCTTTTTTGGTCAATAGAAGCAGACCCCTCCGCATTTAAAATTCCGTCTAAAATGTAACATAGTTGTTTTTTAGAAAACTGATTGTTGTGCACCATACTATTTATTTTATAAACTATTCCCTTAACTAGAACTGAAAGGTTTATACTATCATATATTACTTTTACAGACCCGCAATTTAAGGTATTAAATGGGGTTACATAAAACCTAGGGATATCTTTTAAATCAAGAGCTTTGGTCCAATATAAGCTTGCGTTTACATATTCGGATTCTGTGAATTGGTTGTTTACAGTAAGACTTATGACTAAATCCTCTTTGTTTATTTTAAAAGTTTTATATAACATATTAATAAAATCTTTATGAATCCTGTAATTGGTATTACACATATATACACCTTTACAAAAAGATCCGTCCCCTACTAATGTATAAAGGCTCCTTAAGAAGCTACCATCAATAATTAATTCTTTAGGGATAGCCAGGGATTTTTTCTTTTTATTTTTTATTACTATTTTATTGGCTTGTAATGGAAAATCCCCAATTTTACCCAAATCGAGGGTTGTAGTACTGGTAAACATTAGTGTGTAAGGGCCTGGTTTTATTTATAACCATTACGTGAGCACCTGTCGGATGTCTATTCCCTTGATTATACAAATTATACCACATATTTTAAATTGAACAATTCAGGAATAACAAGACATCGTATCCCTCTTCTGCTCCAAATAAGATCTCCTATCCATAAGCGAAAAAACCCTCTGCTGGTTGTTAGAAAAATGATACTTGAGGTATTCACATTCATTCTTTGCCCTACAACCGTTTCCGCTCAAAGGTATTATCCCTTCCTCCTTGCAAAGCGGAGTGCATACACACTCTTCAAGGTGCTTTATCTCCCTGTTCACCCTCTTCAACTCCTTATCCACGCGTCTCATCTTATACCTCCTAGAGAGCATCCTAAAATTTTCAAGAAAAAGGTGTGAGTAGAGCACAAGAAACCGATATTCAATAATCCTGGCTCTAAATCACACCAGGATTATTGAAAATAATAGAACGCCCAAAGTCTACCAAATCTAGCAAAATCCGTGAGTAAGTGAGATTTTGCTATCGAATTCATGCTGATTTAAAAACATAAAAGTATAAAAAGGTTTTGGTCGGCTACGACAATAGTAATAGGTTATGGTAATATTTAAAAAGTTAAAATCTAAAGACAAACTTCATGGCATTGACAGATATAATAGAACCCGTACAATTCTTTTTGATGCGCAACAAGCTGCCCGTATTGGAAGTTCATATTTACCTTAAAGATTTTAAAGAGGGTTACAAGCATGAATTTGACATATTAACAGGCCATAAGGCACTAGAGGCATATGCAAAGAGAGAAAACCTGAAATTTGACGTGGAAAAGTGGGTGGACAGGTATAGGATTCCGTGCGTCGTTACACAATTAGACAACTACAAGATCAGACTCTTCGCTTATGGCATCAAACAACGAAAGAAAAAATGATTATTCTTTTTTATTTTGATCCTTGACGTCTTCTTTTTTATCCTCAGCTTTTTCCTTAACTTCTTCTTTCTTAGTTTCAGGTTTTTCTTCCTTAACTTTTTCTTTCTTTTCTTTTACTGGTTTAGGCTTCTCTTCTTTGCCTGTAACCCTCTCTTTCAGCTTCTGAGCAAGACCCTTCTTCTTCATCTCGACGGGCTTCTCTTCTGGAGCGCCAACAAGCTCAACCTTAACGTACTTAGAATCCTTATCCTCAATCATTACTGCCTTGACGGCAACCTTGTGAGGAGGCTTTTTCATGCCACGAGACCATAGCTTCATGTTCAAGTGCCTGCCAATCCTAACATCATCAACCTTCATGTGCTTCTTAATAAAAGAACGGACTGTAGAAACAGCCTTCTTGCTTCTACGATAAATAGCGACCTTCAACCAAGCCTTTCTCAATGGTATTATGTAAGTTCTTTCCTCTGCCATCTTCAAGCCTTCGTCTTAGTCCTCCTCCAATTCCTCTTAACAGCTGTATGTTTGGAAGGGTGAACCTTCTTGCCTACACCATACTTTTTTGGAACCGTCCAAAATGGAGCCCACTTAGTCTGAGACTTCCTCTTGGCGAGTCTCTTCTTCTTCCCGTATGGTTTAAAGCGAGTCATTTTCTGTTGAACCTAAATTCTTTCTTTTCCGGAGTTAGTTGCTGCAACAACAACTTGAAATTCTCATCATCAAGTTTCTTGGTAAGCTGACCTGACTCAACTGCCTGTGCTATGATAGCAATCGCCTGGATTGCCTTGTCGGGATGAGCCGCCTTCAAGTTACCGTACCTTGAAATCGCCTCTTTCGTCATGAACTGCTTAGCAACAGTCTCAAGCAACTCAATCTGCTGCTGGAGCTGAATCTGCTTCTTCAACTCTTTCTGCTGCTGAGCAACATACCTTTTTTGCAACTCTTCAATCTTTCTTTTTCTAACATCTTCAAGATCATTCATTTTTTAAGACCTTTCGTAACGCCGTCCAAAAAGAACCTGCCTTTTGGAGTTATGAATCTTCCCTTGTGACCTTTCTTGATAACCTGCTGAATGAAACCAGCCTTCTCAAGCTGCTGAAGGATGGTTCTCAAAATTTTGCCAGAAGCTTTGTAACGGTGCTCAGGTTGGTGACCGCGATTCTTCTTGCTCCCATAAATTGTCCTCAGCTTAGAAACACCGACAGGACCTCTCACGTAAATCTTCCTTAGAACAGAAGCAGACCTCAAATACCACCAATCCGGACTTTCTGGCGGCCTGGATTTTGAATGACCCGTCTTAACAAAAACAGCCCACTGGGGGCTCTGAATAGATTCGACCTTCTTCAATTCCTGAGCCGCTTTTTCAATCAAAGCGTTAGCGTCTACATCATAAACCGTTGGCATGTAAAGTTAGCCAAGAAAACGGGTTTAAAAAGGTTTCTGTTTATTTCCTCTTTTTCCTCTTACGCTCAAAAGCCTGAGGCAATATTATAAGAGAAAGGATGAAAAGGATTACCAAGAAAAGTGAAATCATCACATTAAAAGACACAGGGACAAAGCCGAGCGCTAAAACAACAAGCAGCAGTAAGAGAATTATGGTAAGCGTAGTAGCAACCCTTTTTGAAATTTTCTTCATAAGACACCTCTTTACTTGAATATAACCATCAGATTACTTATATAAAATTTTCTAATGATGATTCCTGACTATAGAACAGTCACCAGGAGGCAGCACCTGCATGACATCGTTCAAATCTATCTTGAAAACGGTATCACGTTCAAAATGCTTCTTAACCTCCTTAGCTGTGTCACTCTTCTTATTATTGCCCGGCTTGATTAGAAAATCAAGGGTGCAATTCTTGCTGATAGCATCGTGAGGGCCGCACATTATAACACCTTCAGAAGTAACGCCGATGGCAAGCTCTATAACAGGCTTGAAATAACTCCTCTTCCCATAAACCATAAAGGTACCCTTAGGCAAACCAAGTTCCTTCTTAATCTGATCGGACCCGACAGAAAACACTTCGGAGGTAGCAAGCTTGTTGCGCCAAGCGCGAGAGAAAGAAGCGGTAGCCTGAGCGGCCTCCTTCAGAGTGGCATCACCTGGCTTTCTTCCCTCAGTCTTTATCAGGAAGAAAGGGCTACCGGGAGACTCTGTGTGAAAAACCAAATCATTCTTATCAATATGCTTCTTAACGAGGATATCATTTGTTGTGGCATCACGACCGCCAACACACAAAAAACCTTCTGAACTTACAAACCATCTAAACTTCTCGTACCACTGCTTCTTTTTCCTCTCAATCCTCTTAAGGGGTTTAATTTCAGGCTCTTCACGCCCGAGCTTTTCCAACTTATCAAGAGTTTTCTTCAAAGCAGATTCGGCACCTATAATCTTACGCTTAGCCTTCTTTGCCTTCTCGTAATAAAACTCAGCGTTCTTCTCTATTGTTTTTGAAAGATCAAGTTCGACTTTCATTTTTGTAAGTTTTAACAACCTCAACCATAAATGGAGAAATTAAGAAATGCTCTTCGAGAGATCCTCTTATAAAACTGCGAGCGCTCCCCGCGTGTTGATAAATCTTTTCTAGACCAAAAAACCTAGGATTCTTCGTCCACAGCATAACCTCCTCTTCTCCATCGAGATTTCCAAATGCCTTTACCTTCAAGAGTTTTAATCTGTCAGCAAGAGCTGGTTTTTCCTTTATCATATTCAAAGCTTTAGTATTGGTTTCCTCTTGAGAGATAGACAAGTTTATCATATAAAAAGTGCAACCATCTGTAGTTCGGTAACCAACTACATACCTTACACCTTTTTCGACTTCGTATTCTAGTTTATGGTCTTCCATCTTACGCCCTCCTTAGTATCTTCAAGTATCACTCCTTTTTTGCTTAACTCTTCACGGATAGCGTCAGCCTTCTTGAAATCCTTTTTCTTCCTGGCCTCTTCCCTCTCGTTAATCAATTTTTCCACTTCTTTGCTCAAGGTTTTTTCCTCAACTTTCAAAATACCTAAAACCCTGTCAAACTCAAACATCACTTTTTTAATCGACTCCGCATCTTTCCTGCTTACCTTAAGCTTGTAAACATCACGAACAAAATCAAAAATAGAGGCGAGAGCAGAAGAAGTATTCAGGTCAGCATCCATATGCTTCTCAAAACCCTTCTTAACCTTCGTAATCAGCTTGGTTAATGTTTTGCTGTCCTTCTCCCCTTTAACAGAATCAAGATAATTCATGAAATTAAGCAGACGCTCAACAGCAGCGTCAGCAGCTTTCAAGGAATCAAAAGTAAAATTTAAAGGCTGCCTGTAATGAGTGGACATGAGCAAGTAACGAACAGCCCTCGGCTTGTAACCTTTCTGCAAAACATCACGCAAAGTGTAAAAGTTTCCCAAAGACTTGGACATCTTCTTACCGTCAACCAATATGTACTCGTTATGCAACCAGAACTTCACGAAAGGATTTCCTGTTGCGCCCTCTGACTGAGCTATTTCATTCTCATGATGGGGGAAAATCAGGTCTATCCCGCCAGTATGAATGTCAAAAGTCTCACCCAAATACTTCATGGACATCGCAGAACACTCTATGTGCCAACCAGGCCGACCCTTCCCGTACTTTGTATCCCAAAAAACTTCGCCGTCAGAAGAATCGTACGCTTTCCACAAAGCAAAGTCATGAGCATTCTCCTTCCCGTACTCATCCTGCTTAACCCTCTTACTGGATTCCAGTTTGTCCACCTTAATACCGGAAAGCTTGCCGTAATTCTTGAACTTAGAAATTTTATAATAAATTGACTTATCCTCACCAACGTAAGTGTATTTTTTCTTATCCAACTTCTCTATCAAGATTACCATCTCAGGAATGTGCTCAGTAGCCTTGGGATAAACATCAGCGGAAAGCATATTCAAAGTTTTGATGTCCTCGAAGAAAGCTTTGGTGTACCTTTCTGTAAATTCCTTAAGGCCCACACCCTCTTTCTGAGAGTCCCTAATCGTCTTGTCATCGACATCGGTTATGTTCATAACCTGCTTAACCTTGAACCCCTTGTACAATAAGTAACGCTTCAATATATCAGAAGAGACAAAAGCCCGGCAGTTGCCTATGTGAACGTAGTTGTAAACAGTAGGACCACAGTTGTACATCCTAACTTCGTTATCCTTCAAAGGCTTAAAAGCCTGAAGTTTCCTGCTAAGCGTGTTAAAAAACTTCAATACCACTATTCCAACTCCAATACAACCTTACCCTGCCTTACCTCAATACCTTTAGTTTTTAACTTTTTTGCTATCTCATCCCAAGCAATCTTCTTATCACGAGCCAACTTGATGGCATCAAAAACTTCCTTAACATAAGCATAATTCTTGTAAATAACGTCGGCGATCTCCTTGTTAATCAAGGATTCCTGCTTAAAAAAGTCAACCTGCTCCTTCTGCTTCTCGATTATTGTGTTAAGCTTGCCCATCTTCTTCACGTAAGCACCGTCAACAACCCTGATATTAGAATCAAAAAAATCAACAGCAGCAGAAAAATTGTCAAAATACTGCTGGGGTTTTGTGTTGGAAAACTCAAAAGGAAAAACGTTATCGCCAACTATGTTAGGCTTCAGACTAACCTTACCCAACTCGCTGATTGCTGAAATTATTTTTTTGATTTCAGAATCTGTCAGCTGTTTCTTGTTCTTGTCTACACCGGCCCTGGAACAGACCTCCTCTGCAAACAAACCCCCCAGGTTAAAATCAACTGCCAAAGACTTGACTATACTGTCCTTCGAGAGAGATTTGAAATCGTCAGGCTTAAGCTTGAATGGCCCAAAATTGTTTGAAGGGGGGTAAGAATACTTCTCCTTTGGCTTAATCACGCGATGACGCCAAACCTGATTGTGCAAGCAGTTAATAATGTTATAATCCCTATCGCACAATATCACATTTCCGGTGCTGAACAATTCGGCTATCAAGATGTATTTCTCTTTTTTATCAAACTCAATCTCCAGAATCCTCTCAAAACCATACTGTTTTATGCTCCTCACCCTAGCTTGCGAAAGGTATTTTCTCAAAACGACAGCGAACTGCGGAAGCTTTTCAGACTCGAACTTGTAATTCGTCAAGTAAACGGAAGAAGGAGTTACCTTCAACAAGAACTTATCTCCCTTATACAAGGACAGTATTAAGGTACTGCCTTCCTGATAGACCTTATCAAGCTTAGAATCTAGAAGAATCTGCAATTCGTTTGTCATGTAATACAGGTCAAAGGAGCTGAAAGATTTCATGATTATGATTAGAATAGTGAGATTTATAAAATATTCTGTGTAGGCATTTTTTCTGATAAAATCGGAAATATTCTATTCCAGTGGACACGACGACAAGTGTACACGTGAGATATATAAAAGGTAAGTTTATTCTTATTAAATGAAGTTTAATCTCAAAAATGTAGAATTAAGTTACGTGGATAAAAAGGAGGAGATAATCCTACCTGAAAGACCATCAGAAGAATTAGCAGAACTAATCGGAATTCTTGCTGGGGGTGGTTATTTAGGACCATTAGACAAAGGGAAAGATCATATGATTTCTGTTGCAGGGAATATGAAGGATGAACTGCCTTATTTAAAATATATAAAAAGCATTTTTGAATACTTATTCAACTTTAAAATTAGTTTATTCTTTAGAAAAGATATTAACACAGCTTACTTAATTAAAAGATCGAAAGGGATTTTATCTTTTTTAGATAATGTAGGTTACGGAAAAAAGAGGGGTATTGTTAAAGTACCTGGTTGGGTTTGGAAAAATGATAATTACACCAAATATTTCATCAGAGGCCTGTTTGATAGTGATGGGGCGCTTTGTTTAAAAAAGAATCACGGAAAATATGAATTCTATCCGGTTATCAATATAACTTCAAAAGATGGTATGCTAATAAAAGGTATAGCCAATTGGGTTAAATGTAAGGATATCCCTTGTTATATTTCTTATGAAAGCTATCCAGACAAAAGGACTAATAAGGTTTATACAAAATTAAAGTTGCAGGTCAGTGGATATAAAAACGTTAGAAAATGGATTGAGTTGGTAGGCACATCTAATCAAAAACAAAAATTAAAGATGGGTCAGGGGGGATTTGAACCCCCGATTGTGGAAAGTCAAAATCTCTCTTGAACTTTTCACCACGGTCTTCAGCCGTGTGCTCTCCTTAGCCAAGGTTCTGCACTTTACAGGCTGAGCTACTGACCCATCGAATTATAAGCCGAATAGAATATTTTTAAATCTTTCTAAAATATTAAAACATCAGAAATTCTCTAACAAGATCTTATCTATCCCCTCCCAGTATTTAGAAAGAATAGCCTCATTCCTTATTACAGCCCTAATCTTTTTCTCATCCTTATAGATTTCTATGTTAAAATAAGGAAGCATACAATCAACCGGCGTGCCAGAAACAACAAAACCGTAATCTGTATCCTTAACCTGGGGAACCAAGAAGATTCTACGAGCAATCAAAAACAACTGGTCACCGTCCAAAATGTTCTTGTTAAGGTCACGCTCTATAACAATTTCAGAATCGAGGCTCATTAGGCGTTTTTAACAGATACGTTATTTATAAGAATTATTGTTCTTTAGGCTTCAACCTGAAAAGAACGGTAGCACGGTAGAGGCTCTTGCTTTTCTGCCTGTCCCTTCCGTAAATCTTCTTGGTAATTTTCAAATCACCCTCGAAAGAATTCTTCAATTTACGACCCAGATCACGAGCAAACTTCTGTGAAGTTAGGTATATGTCAGCACCGTACTTAAAAAAAAGTTCCTTGGAGATTTTAACATCAGACCTTTTCTTAACCTGATTCCTTATGAAAGAAATAACCTCCTTGTTTTTTGGCCTGACCTGGATTACACCCTCCCAATAAGCACCTTGAAGGTTATTCATGCTGAACACTCATAGCATGTGGTATGCCCTTAATCTTTATTATGTTCTCCTTAAAGACCACATGCGCTTTCACGCCCAAAGCCACAGAGGTCTCACCAACAAGGTTAACAGTGTGAGCATCCGTTATCACCTTAATCACTTCCTCTTGAGAGGCTATATCCCCCTTGTAAAAACGCTCAGAAACATCAAGCTTAAGATTTTTCTCCTTAAAACACTTACCCACAAGGTTACAATCACAAACAGCGACAACCTCCCTATCCCCTGCCTTGTGAATCTTCATAAAAACCTTCATATCTTCTCCTTTATGGTGTGCTTAGCACCACAAGCAGTGCACTTAAGGAACCTGAACTGATCCTCCTTAACAATCCTCGTATCAGGCTTGCCGCACTCCTTGCACAAAACAAAAGTCTTTGCGTACTGCTCAATCTTTGAATTAATCAAAGAAGAAGCAAGCTTCCTACCAAGAATCAAACGCTGACCATCTATCTGAGCCGGAGTTGCGAGCTCACGCTGCAAAAACTTCAAGAGATGATCCTGCTCGCGATTCAGAGTACTAACTATCTCGGAAAAATTACTTATCACAGTCTTATTACCCTCAACATGCCCCTTAACTTTCGGGATTTCAAACCTCTCAGAACTCTGCTTACTAATCTCCGGAAGATTCTTCCTTGCACGTTCCAACAAGTGTTTATAATCCATGAGAGAAAACATGAAACGTGAAATTTATAAAGGTTTGGTTTAAATTATGGGGTATGAACGATGTGGCAAAAATATCAAAAAATGAAATGATTAAAGGGGGCACAAAACTTAACTTGGTGCAAAGGGTAACCTCAGAATTTAAGACAATACAAGACTATCTTAAGAAAAGGAAATGGCAAAAAAAGAATAAGTGGATGGGGCTATACCCTGGAGACCTGGTAGAAATAGACGGAAGGTATTATTTGTATAGGGGGTTAATCCGATGGGAGGACCTGGCATGCCTGGAATGGCAGAACCTTCATTCACGACCGCGTATCCAACAAACCCGCAATTAATCTATTACTTCAGACCCACACAACTATCCAATGTTTTTCCAATGAACGTATTCAGCGAAGAAATACCCCCATATGACGTCAGCGGAACATCTACAAAAATAGCATTCATCAACGGCACAAACATAAAAAAGTTTGGTCATCTAACACGTGAAGAGTGGATAACAGGAGAATACATAAAGATGTACGCACGGAGGTATGAAGAATTTAAAAGAAGATTAGAGGACAAAAAAACTAAACAACCTTCAAGAAACCCTTCCTAGGCTCAAAAACTTCTCCCTCGGCAAGAAGATCGTTAACCACAGACTCCACCTGCTTATCATCAAGGCCGGAAATTTTGACAAGCTTAGACATCTCCAGTCCCTTATCATCAGAATTGGACTCTATAATCGTAAGTATCTTTTGCCTCAAAGTTTCTGTAACGTCATCAACAACCTCCTCCTCAACCACAGAATCCTCAACAACTGGTTTAGGCGCCTCATAGCTCAACTCATCAACAACCTCCCCCTCTTCAGAAACCTTAGATGGAGAACCGTGCTCCTTAAGAAGCTCCAGCTTACGGACAAGCTCCCAATTCGGATCTTCAAGAACCTTAATCAACTCAGGATTCAGGTAAACTTCGTTGTTAAAGCTTTTAGGCCTACCGATGACAAGAACCATATCACCAACCTTCACATTATTAAAAATAGCAACGTCCTCACGCCAAGCCTTCAGCCTTATAGAGCCAGAACCGTCGTCAACCGTTATCGAACCGTAATTCCTATCAACAGTGTCAAACTTGAAAACAACATTACCCACTATATTAACCCGATGAACCTCCTTATCGCGAACCTTAAAAAAACTTGAACTGTCGTTGTTCATGGAATTGGAATTCAATATATCACTAACCCAGAGCTTGTAAGCGGTATTCCTTTTTTGCAGGTTTGCCATATCTAGATCTTCTTAACGAAGCCCTCCTTAGGCTTAAAGATTTCCCCTTCACGATTCAACTTGTCTATAATCTGGGTCACGGTGCTTTCATCAAGGCCGTGACCTTCCGCGGCCTTGATCACCTCGTTAATCGGAACAAACTTGTCCCCCCTACTTTCCTCCAAAGAAGAAATTATGTCACAAACCAAGAACATCTTGTTCTTGGTAGAGGTGCTAATGCCTGTAGATAAAACGTCAATATCAATCTGGCCAGTCTCCGGGTCTATCCCGACCTGCATCAAACAATACTTCAACAACTCAATCGCCCTTTTAGCATCCGCCCGTTTTATTTTTGTGTCAAGTCTAACCCTTGCAGAGGCCTCTGCAAGCCTTATCAAAGCCTCGAGCTGCCTAGGTGTTATTGGTATCGGTTTCCTCTTGCCCTCTTTCTCTGAAGCTGTTTCAGTATTCCTCAAACCAACATAGAAATTTTTAATCTCCTCCATAGCCTCGTCGGTCATCTTAGGAAAAACATGCTGCTTAGCATAAGAGATAAACTTCCTGACGGTCTCCACAGGTATTTCTGGATGCACTGATTCTGGTTCATGGTGTAAATCAAGCACGTGCTGAGCAATCTTTGCATCCCTAATCCTATCAGGCAAGTCAATTATCGGAAAAATCAAATCAAAACGGTTTATCAAAGCAGGCGGCAGGTCAATTTGTTCAGCTACCAACCTGTAAGGATCGAAACGACCGAGTTTTGGATTCGCTGCAGCAAGCACAGTAGTTTCTGCCCTCAAAGTTGCCTGGATGTTAGCCTTAGTAATTGTAACCTGCTGCTGTTCCATGGCCTCGTGTAATGCATCAGTATCTTCACGCTGCATCTTATCCATCTCATCAAGACACATAATTCCCTTGTTCGCAAGCACCATAGCACCTGCTTCCAGGGCCCAACCACGCAAAAACTCATCCTTCACAACAGAAGCAGTTATACCCGCACCTGTTGTTGACCTTCCAGCAACATACCTTGCCTTAGGAGCTGCCTTTGAGATGAATTGCAACAACTGAGACTTACCAGCACCGGGGTCACCAACAAGCAATATATGCATATCCCCCCTTGTTATAGTACCATCCTTCTTAACCTTACGAACCCCACCAATAAGCTGCAATATCAAAGCCTCCTTAATCTTCTCATGACCCCAAATACTAGGCGCTATTGAATTAATCAAACGCTCATAGATGTGAGGATCTAAAGCAAGATTTTTTATTTCTGCCTCATCTTCAGAGCTTAACTCAATCTCTGTGTACTCTTCTTGGATAGGTTCTATGTAATTAGCTTCAACCATCAAATCATATCTCGTTGATGTTACACCGCTCTTTAGAATTATTGGAATCTCCTTAACAACGCCAACAACACCAACCTTGTTCCCTGGCGTGGTTTTTTTCTCCATTTTAGGCTCTACCAAATCTTCCTTCAAGAAAACGCTGAGACGTTTTGGTTGCGCACCACCTTCAAGGTCTTCGGGAGCTTCCTCAACAACAAGCCTCTGAGCGTCAACCAAATCCTTGCTTAACAACCTGAACTTGCCTTTCCTTCCGCAAGTGCACCTGGTTGGCTCTTTGAATTTAGTTTCTAATTGCAGTATTGTTATCACAGAACCACAGGCAGGGCACTCAAACTTTGCACAGACAACTTGGGGCCTTATATCAGAAGACTGACGAACTATTGCTTCGAAGTAGAGCAACTTGTTGATGTGCTTGCTCCTGATTTCCTTAATCATAATCCGCTGGCTTTTAGGTAGGTTATTGAAACGAACACGAACAGTTTCATTAATATCAAACTGCTCAACAGCAAGCTCAGCAGCCTTAACAACTTCCTCAGGCTCCTCAAGAAGCAAGTCAGCAAGCTCGTGATCAAACTCGGTAAGCTTGGAAAAATCAACCATCAAAGACTTAAGGCCTCTGCTAATTATCTCGTGAATTTCCTTTTTATAGTTAGCGTCTAAAAATTCTTGAAATCTCTCAACCTGCTCATGGGCATCAATCATTTTACCCCCTTTTTGACCCTCTTCAGAAAAAAACTGAGGCGATTATAAAGTTTTAGGTTAGCAATAATATACTTTATAAATTTTACCAAAAAATAAGCAAAGGGTTTTTATTTCTTGCCCTTGCTTAACTTGCTCAAGTTTTGAATCAGCTTGTCAACAGCCTCGTGAAGCTTCTTCTCAGACTTCGTTCCAGTACAAACAATCTTACCGTTGCTGAACAAGAGGAACGTAGCTCTTGTGCCTGGAAGCTTGTAAACAAGGCCAGGAAACTGCTCAGGCTCATATTCAGTATGCTCCAAGTCCATGGCAAGCTTGTTCAGGTTCAAGTCCATGCCAATACTCCCAGAAGCAACCATGTTCTGAACATGAATGACAGGCTCAGCAGTCACTTTAATCTTAATCTTGGCAACATTCTTAATTATCGCCTGCACAGATTCCTTCACTTTTTTCATAGACTTTGCGCCGGTGCAAACAATCCTGCCAGAAGAGAAAATCAGAGCAGAAGTCTTCGGTTCCTTTATACGCATGACAAGACCGGGAAACTGCTCAGGATTGTACTCAGTATTCGGCAATGTCTCTGCAAGCTTAATCAGCGGAATGTCCTGTTCTAGAGAAGTAGTAGCGACGATATTTTGTATTTTAACTTCCTTCTTAATAGCCATTGTTAAACCCCCTATGATTATTCTGATACCGATATTATAATATAGAAAAATTTATAAAGCTATTTATAAAGCC